>JBIIQL010000241.1:0-5897 GCA_044342095.1 Pirellulales bacterium | reverse complement strand
CGGCGATGGGATGAATCTGGGCGATGACGGCAATCCCGGCCGGATCGCTGGCGCGGACGAGGTTGCCGGCATCGACAAGGCGCAAGCCGATCCGGCCGTCGATCGGCGCTTCGATGCGGCAGTAGTCGAGCTGGAGCTTGACGTTGTCGATCAGCGCCCGGTCGATCTGCATCGCCGCCTCGGCCTGTCGGAGGAGGGCCCGCTGCGTATCGAGCTGCTGCTGCGTCACCTGGCGGAGGTCGGCGAGCGACTCGGAACGCTCGAGATCGAGCTCCACGGCACGGTGGGCAGCCTCGTCGCGGGCCAGCTGGGCCTCCGCCTGACGGAGCTGCACTTCGTAGAACCGCTGGTCAACCTCGGCCAGCAACTCGCCGGCCGCGATCACCTGCCCCTCGTCGAAGGCGACCCGTACCAACTCCCCGTCGACCCGGCTGCGGACCGTGACGGTATTGAAGGCCGCCACCGTTCCCAACCCGTTGAGGAACAACTCCATGTCCCCCTGTCGGGCCTCGGCCGCCGACACCGGCACCACCCTCGGCGGAAGCGTTTTGGGCGCCGGAGCCTTTGGCTCGACGATCGCCCGCGCCCTTTCAAGGAGCGTCGGGTCGTGCCAGACGGCGCCGGCCAAGCCCCCGCCCAAGAGCAACCAGAAGCCCCACGCGAGCCAGCCCCGACGCCGCAGTCGGGCGACGGGCGACACAGGAGGACCCGGCAGGGGAGTGGTCGATTCGGCGTTCATCGGACTCCTATCTTACACCGCCACCCCCCATCTCCACCGCCATTTCCGAGGGGGCTCTCACCCTCCTGGGGAGCGATCCGCGTTCCCCCCTCAAGTCTGATCGCTATGATCGTCGCGACCGGTCCCCTGAGCGGAAGGCACACCGATGGTTCCCCCCTGCCCCCCGCTGCCGAGCAGCGTCCTCCCCTCGACCTCGGACCAGCCTCGTCGCGGTGCGGTCTCGACGGTGGCGATTTTCCATCGGATCGCCCGGTTCGTGATCGCAGGCGTCTCTCTGGCCTGGCAGGCCGACGCCCGCGGAGTCGAACTGGCGGTCGCGCCCGATCGGCTCGACGTCGCCAATGCGACCCAGCGATGGTCCTGCCTCCGCGACGATGACGGACGGATCGACATCCTCTCCTCGGTCCGCGACGACGCGACTGACGCCCCGCCTTGGCGACCACTCTTTGACGGCCTCAGGCCCCTGGTCGAAGGCGCCGATTTCGATCTCCGCCCCGACGGCTGGTCGGTTGTCGAACGGACACCGTCGCGGGTCGTGATCCTCCTCACCGGGAAACACCCCGACCGCGGCTACCCCTGGGACGCGAGGCTCGAGGTCGACGACCGGACGACGCTCGTCCGACTCATCGTCACCTGCCGGCTCGACCAACCGATCGTTCTCCGCGATCTCGAACCGCAATTCGCCCTGTGGATGAACAAGCCCGCCGTCAAAGTCGCCCTCGGTCAAGGCCCGGGGAGCATCGATCAGGGGCCGGCCGAGAGACAGTGGGGCAACTCGTTCCCGGCAGCCTACCTGTGGGAGGATGGCAGCGAGGCGGCCCTGTTCGTCGCCGGCGAATCGCTCGACTGGATGTCGCCAAAAAATCTCTACCGCTTCCGCGATTGTCGGGTCGCGGCTTTCGCCGATCCCCCGCGCGGCCAGACCGGCCTGGGCTTGCAAGTGGTGAAGCGCAACTTCCACGAACTGGCCGCCGGCGACATCGTCTGGGACGTCTGGATCCATGCCGCTTGCGCCTCCGAGCCGACGCCCTCCGAGACGCTCTCCCGGCTCGTGGCAGCGTTCGCACCGCTCCATCCGACGACGGCGCCCCCCCTCACCGACCGCTTGACGGGCCGGCCGGCATCGTGGCGGACGATCGCCGCCGGCGTCGATGTCGATCTCCGCCGCCGCGGCTCGGTGTGGGACGACGTTCCGCTTCCCGATGCCCCCTGGACCGACGCCCCCCTCTTCCCCGAGGACGCGGTGACCTCGCTCCGGGTAGCCACGGACTATTGCCTCGCCTCATCCTGCGATCCGGCCCGCGACCGGGCCCGAGTCGCCGACGGCTGGGACTTCTCCACCTGCCACAACGGTCTGGGCTGCTGGCTCGGGCACGATCGGATCGATCCCGATCTCGACAGGCATGCGTTCCTTCGCGAGAAGCTCCGCGGCCTCCGGCTGTTCTACGACTCGAGTGCGGGGCTCATTCGTCATGGCACGCGTCTCCCGCCCCATGTCGGCGACCAGGAGATGGCCTGGCAGTCCCTCATGTTCGCGATCGAAACCGCGCGGATCTGGAGGGCGCTTGACCGCGACGACATCGACCCGGCCATCGGTGGGATCGCGCTTGCCGGAACCGATGGCCTCGTAGCCCTGGCTGTCGCCAACGACCACCTCTTCCCGCAATGGTTCGATCCCGTCACGAAGCTTCCTCTCCCCCAGGCCGATCAGCCGGATTTGGGGGTGGTCTTTGAGCCATGGCAGGTCGGCAGCTACGCGTGGCTGCTCACGGAGGCCCATGGCATCGATGGCGATCCCCGGCGGATCGCAGCGGCAGCCGCGGCGCTGGCCCTCCTCACCGATCCGCGACCGTGGCGGGTGGCAAATGCCCGCTATGACGTCACCTACGACGATCCCATCTCGTTTCCCGTCACCGAGATCTTCGGCAACGCCTGGGGGATCGCCGCCTGCTGTCGGCTCCGCGCGATCACCGACGACGATCGTTACGACATCCTCGGCGACACGTTCCTCGATACCCTCCTTCGCCTCACCCCCTGGTACGAGAGCGGCCTCCGCGACGATCCCCGCGACCGGGCGGTACGCAACGCAGGCCTGTTCCGCAACCATGCCGGGGCGTTCACCGGCTCTCCCTGGGAGAACAGCGAGGCGGCGCTCGCGCTTTCGGTGAGAATCCGCGACGACCTCCTCCGCGGCCGCGTGCCGCGGGCGCCGCTACTGGCACTCATGAATCTCCAGCGGATCAACGCCGCGACGTTCTTCCCGCGCTGCGTGCCCGATGCGGCGCAGGCCTGCCCGCGCCTCACCGACCATCCGGCCTCCTCTCTGCCGATCGAGGATGCCTACACGCCGGAGCATGGCGGCCTCCATGGCGGTCTCGGCCTGGCGGCCTACATGGCCGGCGCCGCCTTCGCCTACGAACGACTCTTCGAGGCTCTCGGCACCGTCGACGACCCCGATCTCATGCTCCTGAACCTCGACGCCGTCGAGGGGACCGAAGCGTCGCTCCGCGGCCTCGAGCGGCACTTCGTCCTTTTCAACCCCACCGGCGAGACGCGCCGCGTCCAGCTTTCGATCGCTTCTCTCCCCGCGGGGCACTACGACGTCGGAGTCGGCTCCGGCGACACGCTCCTCCATACGGCCGACGACCTCCGCATCGGCTTCTTCGTCGCCGTGGCGGCCGGTGACCATCGCCTGATCACGATCCGCAGGCGGAACGCTGCGGGCGAATGGGACCGTCTCGCGGCCGACCGGCGCGAAGCCGACAGCCTCGCCGCCGAGTGGGCCGCTCTCCACCGCGACCTCCGCCGCGACGGCCCGAGTGATTCGCTTTTCCTCCGCCGCGACGCCTGGCGAGAAGCCCTCCCCATCTTCCGCCAAGGCGTTCCCGTGCCCCCGTGACGCCCTGCCCCCTCAGGCGTTCATTTCCCATCCGACCCTCGGTGCTGCATCATTCAGCCCATGTTTCCGCGCAAGATCAAGCTCCGGGTAACGATCTTCGTTGGGGTGCTCCTCATCACCACGGCGCTGGCCGGGCTGCTCCTGCTCCTCAATTGGCTGTCGGCCGCCCGGGCCGTGCGGACCTTCACCCGCGATCTCCTCGATCCGGTCGCGATGCAGGTCACCGAGCAGACGATCGACATGCTCGACAGCGCCGCCTCGGCGGTGAACGTCGCGGCCGCGGTGATCGGAGATGTCCCAGCCGAGCTCCGCCCCAACGCGCTCGACGTCGTCGGCTCCGCGCTCCTCGCGAGCGAGAACGCGATTGCCTACGTGCAGCTGGGTCTCCCCGACGGCGGTTGGATCCGGATCACGCGCCGCGACGACGGAAGCCTCGAATCGCAGCGGCATCTCGTCTCGGGCCCAGAGGCCACCGCCCCGCGCACGATCGTCAGTCGCCGGGCCCCCGGTGCACCCCGCACCGAGATTCTCGAAAGCACCGAGGTCGAAGACAGCTACGATCCCCGCACCCGCCCCTGGTACGACGCCGCCCGGGGCACCGATGGCGTCTTCCTCACCGACGCCTATTCCCATCCCCCCGACGACACGATCGTTGTCACCGCGGCGCGGGCGCTCAGGCCGGCAGATGGAGGCGATGCGGGGGTCGTGGCTGTCGCCGTCACCCTCACCGATCTCGGCGAAATGCTCACGCGGCTGCGGCTGTCGGGGCGTCCGATCCGGGCCTTCGTCCTCGACGCTCGGCTGGGCACGCTCGCGGCCGCCGGGGCGGCCCCGGTTCGAGGCAACGGTGGCTCCGTGACGCTGCCACATCTCGAGGAGACCGATCCGCCGGTCCTCAGGGCCCTCGCCCTCAATCCCGATTTCCAGAGGGCTCTCGACACCGACTCCGAGGCCTCGTTCGCCTACATCGTCGACGGCGTGCGTCAACTCGCCGTCGTCCGGCCGATCGCGATCCACGGCCAGGAGTGGCGCGCCGGCGCCGTTGTCGCCGAGGATGACTTCCTCGGCACGATCCGGCGCGACATCACCCGCACCATTCTCGTCAGCCTGTCGATCATGGCCCTGTTCCTCGCAGGGGCGGCCTTCCTCGCCCGGTCGATCTCGGCGCCGCTCCACGCGATCGCCGTGGAGACCGAACACATCCGCCGCCTCGACTTTTCCGACCGCCCCCTCCCCCACACCGTTTTCGAAGAGATCGCCGACGTCAACGGCGTCTTCGGAAGCCTCAAGTCGGGCCTGCGGGGCTTCGGGAAATACGTTCCCCTCAAGCTCGTCCAGGGGATGCTCGCCGACGGTGTCGAGCCGGAACTCGGCGGCCGCTCCGAGGAGCTTTCGATCCTCTTCTCCGATATCAACGGTTTCACCGGCTATGCCGAGGAGCTCGGCGCCGCGGCCACCGCGAAGGTCCTCGGCGACTATCTCGCCGGGATCGCCGGGATCGTGGCCGACGAATCGGGCACCGTCGACAAATACATCGGCGACGGGATGATGGCCTTCTGGAACGCCCCCCGCCCCGTCGCCGACCATGCCGAGCGGGCCGTGATCGCGGCGATCCGCTGCCGCGACGCGATCGCCGCCATGCCCCGGGCCGACCGCCTCGGCACGCGCTTCGGGATCCACACCGACCGGGTGATCGTGGGCAACTTCGGCGCCCCCGATCGCTTCGCCTACACCGTCATCGGCGATGGCGTGAATCTCGCCGCCCGCCTCGAGCGCGTAAACAACGAGTATGGCACGGCGATCATCGCGAGCGACCACACCCGCAGGCTTGCCGGCGATTCCATCGCCTGGCGCCGTCTCGACCGGATCGCCGTGAAGGGGAGGCGCGTGCCAACGGAGCTCCACGAGGCCCTCGGGCTCGTCGGCACCGTCCCCAAGCGCATCCTCGCCGCAGCAGACGAATACGAATCGGGCCTCGAGGCCTACTTCACACGCGAATTCATCCGCGCGGCAGAACGCTTCGACGAAGCGCTCCGCCTCCGCCCCGACGACGCCGCCGCCAAAATCCTCCGCGATCGCGCCTTCGCCTACGCCGCATCACCGCCGCCGTCGGACTGGAACGGCGTCCACGTCATGGTCACGAAGTAACCGGAGAGGCCCTGCCGGCCTCGACATCCACCCCAGCGCGGGATTCCCCCAGCGCGGGATTCCCCCAGCGCGGGATTCCAAGACACTCATTTTTTTACCCCGCCAAGAACT
>JBIIQL010000240.1:0-5914 GCA_044342095.1 Pirellulales bacterium | reverse complement strand
TTGGCGAAGGCCGATGTGGCCGAGGCCGGGGCGCGGGAGTCCCCATTGCGGCCGGAGTATACGTCTGGGAGGTTTTTTGGGCGGCGCCGATCCCCCGCGGGATCGCTGGCCACCGGAAGCCCCCCCTTTCTCCAGTTTCGAGTTCCCCGTTTCTCGAGGATGTTCCGATGGACGACTCAGCCCCCCTCCAACGGTATCTCCACGGCTATTCCCCCGAGGAGCAGGCCCGGCTCGTCGAGCAGGCCGAATACTGGCGGGAGCGGCTCATCCTTCCTGACCTGCCGTATCGGGCGGGCGAGCGGCTCCTCGACGTCGGCTGCGGGGCAGGGGCCGTTCTCGGCGTGATCGCCAGCGCCTTCCCAGGGCTGAACCTCGCCGGGATCGACCGCGAGCCGAAGCAGATCGAAGCGGCCACGGCGCACCTCGCGACGCTCGGCGTCCCTTCAGCCGATCTCCGCGTCGGCGATGCCAACCGGCTCCCCTGGCCCGATCGGCACTTCGACCATGCCTACCTGATGTGGTTTGTCGAGCACGTGCAGGGGATCGAGCCGATCCTCCGCGAGATTCGCCGCGTCTTGAAGCCCGGTGGCACGATGACGATCAACGAGACCGAATACGAGTCGTATCACGTCTGGCCGGAGAACGCCGACTGGGAGTATCTCGAGGAGGCGATGTTCCGCCACTTCCAAGCCCACGGCGAGGCCCATGCCGGCCGCCGTCTCGGGCCGCTCCTGGTGGAGGCGGGATTCACAGGCGTGAGCAACCGGCTCGTCGGCGCCCACTTCTTCGTCGGCTCGGGCGACGACTCGCTCGCCCGCCACACGCGCTACACCGCCGACTACATCGAACCGGCGATCCCCGAGTTCGTCGCCATGGGCTACGACGAAACCCGACTGCGGCGCGGCCTCGAGCATCTCCTTGTCATCCACGACGACCCCCACGGCGCCTTTACACAGCTCGTCTACCGAGCCCGGGGAAGCGCATAGCCGGTTCAGGGAAGCCTTCCGAAGCCCCAGGGACAGCGGCCGATAACCCCGGCGGGGCCAACGTGTCTCGCGTGGAAGACGTCGCCAATCCGGCGGCTTCTTGCTTTCTCCTTGCCGGAAAGTCGAGCTGCGCGAAGGGTTCACACGAGCGGAGTCGTACGGCGTCACCTACCCGACGGGTGGTGGACGTTTCAAACGCCCCAAGACATGGGGCGGACCCGCTTTTCTTGACCGACGAGGCGCCGAGTGCTCCCGCTTGGGGGGCGCTGGGTGGGACGTAGGTCGCAGCGGGGGGCACGCCAGACGGCGTGCCCGCGGAACCCGCACGCCAGGCAGGGCGACGGTGTCATCGTCCCCAATTCTCCCCGCTCTCGCGAGGTTTTCCCATGCGCACCATGGCTTGGATTCCTGCCGTGTCATTCGTGGCGGCGTCGATGCTCGTGTCGCTCGCCTCCCCGGCCCGCGCCGCGCCCGACGCGCTTGCCGAGCGGAAGAACATCGGCGTGTCCTTGGCCGCCGCCCCAGGCTCGATCGCCACCATCAGCAGCGACCCGATGGGCTTCTCGGTGCCCTCAGGCGAGCGGACGAACCTTCCGATGGCCCCGACCGCGGCAGGAGTCACCAACGGCGTGACGGAGTGGGCCATCACCGGCGCCCTTACGACCAACGAGATCGCCCCTTCCCCGGCGGCCGTGTCGCTCGACTTCATCGTCGTCGAAAGGGGGGCGGCGACAGCCGCCCTCTTCGACGACACCAGGGAGGAAGCCTGCAACCGAATTGCCCTCGATATCTTCGACGCAGCTGGCAGCGCCGTAGCCGGTCCCTTCCTCGGCATCGATCCCACGTCGTCCCGACTGTTGCCGACGATTTCCTCCTTCGCCGAGACCTACCACAACACGACGTCCATCGCTTCCCACCTCTACCCCGGACGGAACGTCGTCACGATTCAGACATTCCCCCTGGGACCGGGACGCTCTCCCTCCGAGGTCGAGGGACCTTCGACCGCGGTCGCGGTTCCAGCCCCGCTCCCATCGGCCGTGGTGGCTCTTGGCTCGACCGCTGTAGCCCTGATGGTGTCGGGCCGGCGGCGTCATCGACGGTCGCGTCTGACCGGCTGAGCCTTCCCGCCTTTCGAACTCTTCCCAGCAGTTTGGACATCCGGGTGTCAACGCAAGGCCGCCCACTTTCCCGCACGACGCCTCCCATCTCCCCCAGAGCAGGAGCTTTTCCCCCATGAAGACCGACCGACAACTCCAACACGACGTCCTCGCGGAACTCGAATGGGACCCGAGCATCGACGCGTCGAAAATCGGCATCACCGCCACCGACGACGTGGTGACCCTCACCGGCACGGTGGCCACGTTCCGTGAAAAGTGTCAGGCAGAGACGATCGCCAAACGGGTGTACGGCGTCCGCGCCGTCGCCAACGACATCCAAGTCTCTATTCCCGGATCGCACCACCGTACCGATGCCGATATCGCCGCAACCGCCCTGACGGCATTGGAGTGGGATCCGCAGATCGACGAGAAGAAGATCAAGGTGACCGTGCGGGACGGCTGGGTGACCCTCGACGGGACATGCGATTGGAAGTACCAATCGGACGCCGCTGAAAGTCATCTCCGCACGCTCGCCGGTGTCCGCGGTGTCACCAACAAGATCGCCATCGTCTCCTCGGGCCGGGCTGCCGACGTCAAACAGCGAATCGAAGACGCCTTCCGTCGCAGTGCGAACATCGAAGCCCGCCGCCTGCTGATCGATTCGACCGATGGCCGCGTCGTGCTCCGCGGCCACGTCAGGTCCTGGACGGAACGCAATCAGGCGCAGGCGGCCGCATGGTCGGCCCCCGGAGTTCTCGAAGTCGACAATCAACTCGCCGTGATTCCCTGAAGTCCACGATCCCACCGCCGAGCGACCATCGTGGGTCGATCGACGGTCAACCCCGGCGTGAACGACACGCCACAGCCCAAGGAGATTCCCCATGACCTTGATTCCCGTGCAGAAGCGATGGCCGACAGCGGAGTTCGGCGGACTCCCGTCGATTTCAACCGTCCGGGACGAGATGAACCGGCTGATCGACGGGATGTTCCTCCGGCCACTGGTCGCCACGCCACCGCTGTTTACCGCCGGTGACGGATCGGCCTGGATACCGATGGTCGACGTGGCGGAAACCGACACCGAGATTCGGGTGCGCGCCGAATTGCCCGGCGTCGCGATGAACGACGTCGACGTGAGTGTCTCAGGGGAGCGCCTGGTGATTTCCGGCGAAAAGAAGTCGGCGTCTGAATCGAAGACCGACGGATGGCTCCATCGCGAGAGCAGCTATGGCGCCTTCAGCCGGACGCTCACCCTCCCCGAGGCGGTCGATCCGGACAAGGTGTCGGCGACGTTCGAGGCTGGTGTGCTCGCCGTCACGCTGCAGAAGAAGCCGGCCAACAAGGCCCGCAAAATCACGGTCAAAGCAAACGGGCCAGTGCCAGCGAAGTGAATCGTGGCCGCCGTGGAGGCGAGCCTCCACGGGAGCGACCGCTGTCGGTGGTGCCGGCTGACTCCAACCGAGCCGGGCACGCTCCCGATGGCAGGAGGATTCCTCTCCGGGGCCCTGTCGATCGCGGGATGGAAAGGGCTCAGAAGGCAGAACGCGTGAGATTCCCGCTGCCGCCTGGTGCCAATGCGGCACCGGGCGGTCGCGGTTTCCCGTGCTCGAGAAAAAGCTCACGTCCGCTGGCATCAAACGGAGGATCGCTATGAGCTCGTCTCCATCCCGGCAGCAAGCACCTTTCCAGCAACCCGTGCCGACCGATCCCCCGAAGTGTCTCAGGCAAACCTGCGTCTGGGCCACAGGCTACGCGCTGATGGCGATCACGTTTCTGGCGTCATGCACCACCGATCGTGCAAGGAGCGTCGCCTTCGATCGACGCGAAGTGTCCGAAGCCTCGTCTCGCGACTCCCTGTCGTCGCCCCCCGACGCAGTGTGCCAAAGCAGCGTCCGGTCCATCGCAAAACATTTGCCCGACGACTTCTTGACTTCACTTCCGCCACTGATATCTTCACCCAAGGTTTGTGGGAGGGATCGATGAGATTCATCGGAGCCGTTGGCTCCGATGCCTCGCAGCGATGTCGCCCACGAAGTTTTGACCTCGTCGAGGTCAGGACCGGAAGACGGGGCGACGGACACGGCATCTGCCAGGTCAATCGCATCGTAAGCCGGCGTGGAAGCGTGCCTCTTGGCAAGCCTCCCCGCCGGCTTTTTTTGTTCTTGCTCGGAACCCCTCCAGTGGGGGTGTGCCGAAAGGGGGCTTTCGCGACTCGATTTCCGCGGTACCGGTGCGCGCCGCCGCCGGCTCCTCGGTCACAGGAATTGGAAACAACCATCACTCTCGTCACAGCGAAGGAGTCCGTCTGATGAATACAAACCGCCTCACCGGAGCCACCGGTTCCGATGATCTCAACCGCCTCGCGCGGCAGGTCGCGCAGGCGACCGGCACGTTCGAGAACATGCTCCTGCATCGCGTTCCAAAGAGTGTGAGCGTCGTCGCTTCCGAGGAATGGATGGTGGTCCACCTCCACGAGGATTTCGATGCCGTGGAACGACGGATGGCGACGGCCGGCGATGGGCGGCAGCGCGTCGAGGAGTTCCATCGATTCCTGTTCGAGAGCTCGCTGGAATCGCTTCGATCCCACGTGCGGCGAGCGACCGGCGTGATGCTCCGCGGGGCCGTGGCTCACGTCGACACCGACAGTTGCATGGTGCTGAAGACGTTCAGCACGCATCCCTCGGTCGACCTGTTCGTTCTCGGAGGCAGCGTCCCCGGACTGGGTGTCCCGGTCAACCACCATCGACATGCCGATTGTGCGAACGGCCATGGATCCGTTCGTCTGTGAGAACCATTCCGGAAGGACCCTCCCCCCACCTGGAGACTTGACCATGCTCGTGCTCAGTCGAAAGAACCGTGAAAGCGTCGTCATCGGGAGGACCGAGGATCTCACGGTCCTCCTCGAGATCACCATTCTTGGAATCGAGGCGGGACGCGTCCGCCTCGGATTCCAGGGTGACACCTCCACGCCGATTCATCGCCGTGAGGTGTGGGATCGGATCTGTCATGGCAATGGCAATGGCCATGGCCGGCTCGTCGAGTTGCCCGCGGAAGGCAACGGCCTTTACACCACCCGCGTTTATGGAGGCAGATCATGAAATCACAGGGAGAGATCGAGGCAGCCGTCTGCGAAGGGGTCACGAGGTTCCAGCAGGAGTGGATCGGCCGCGGGCCGAAGGACATCCACTGCCATCTCCTGGGCTCGCTCGTGGTGGTCCGCCTCCAGGGAGTTCTCACCCCTGCGGAGAGGCAAATCCTCGACCCGCCGGGGAAGGGAACAGGAAACGGGAATGGCCATGGGGCTCCAGCCTCCCCCCCGGTTCACGAAGGAGGGAATGGCCGAGCGTTGGTGAAGCAGGTGCGGGATTCGGTCGTCACCAATGGACGGAGCCATCTCAGTCGTCTCATCGAGGAAACCGTCGGCGTGCGGCTCGTCAGCGTTCACCACGACATCTCCACGCTGACCGGAGAGGAGATGCTGGTCTTCTCGCTGTCGGAGCCTCCGCCATGTCGGCCGAAGCGGAAGGCCTGAGTTTCGTTCGGGACGTCATCGGGGGGGACGCGACGCCAGCCGTGTCCCCCCGATGACGCCGCCGACCGCGCTTCAGCAATTCCCCCCCTTGGCCCGGGCCATCGAGGCCGCGCCATTCGACGTCCCCTTCACCCAGCGGAAGATGGCGGCAACACCGGTGCGTGTCGGCATCTTCGAGGCGGGCAGACAGACGACATCTCCGGAGTGGGCCAAGACCAATTCGGCAAGGGCTCCGTACAGATCGTCACCGGCGTCGATTCCGGGAATGTCCCGATCCTCGGACTCCGAGGGGAAATCGATCG
>JBIIQL010000239.1:0-5943 GCA_044342095.1 Pirellulales bacterium | reverse complement strand
GCGGCCGAGCGGATGAAGACGGAGATGGAAGCGCGCGTCAAGGAGGCGCAGGAGCAGGTCCGCACGGAGAGCGCCGAGGCGCGCGATCAGGTCCGCAAGGAGGTCGAAGCCAAGACGGCAGACGCGAAGGCCGAGGCGAAGAAGGAATCGGAGGAGACCGCCGCGCGGATGCGCACCGAGATCGAAACGAAGATGGAGGAGGCCCAAACCACGGCCAAACGCCAAAGCGAGGAGGCGGGGAATGCCGCCAAGGCCGACGTCGAGAGCCGGGTGAAGGCGATTGAAGCCGAGCTCGAAAAGAAGAGCCGCGAGGCGAGCGATCGACTCGAAGGGAAGCTCCGCGAGATGCAGGAGAAGATCGAAACGGAGCGGGCCAGGATGAACGACTCGCTCGAGCGTGTCCGGGCGGCCACGGAGAAGACGCTCGTCCCGCCGGCCGGCGTTCATCCGACGCCGCACGATGCCGCCTCCGCCGCTCCCACGACGGCCGCTGACGAGGCCCATCCCCAGGGGGCCGATGCCCACGCCACCGCGGGTCCCCGGGGCACCTCCCCGGTCGACATGGCGGAGCGGTTTTTCGCACGCGAGCAGTGGCGGAGCCCATCGACGGTGCCACTGGCGGTGCTCCTGGGAATGTTCGGCGCTGGGATCGCCGGCACCGCGCTCGCCCTGCGCTTCCGCGATTCGAGCGGCCGCTGAGGCGGGAAACATCCGCCCCGCGGCGAAAAATCGCCATGGAAGGGGGTTTCGACCGGCCGCTACACTCCGGCCCTGCGAGACCGTCTCCGGAGCTGATCGATGTCTCACGACCGCCCGCTCGACGACCCCACCACCCACGACTCGGCCGCTCCGGCCGGGCCGGTGGACGATCAGATTCCTCCCCGCGTCGTCGCCACGACGACGATCAGCGTCAACCGCCGGCTCGGCCGTGGCGGCTTGGGCGACGTCTACTACGCGAATGACAAGGCGACGGGGCGCGAGCTCGCCGTCAAGTTCCTCAATGGGTGGGCCGTCTCCCAGGAAGCCCTCCGCGAGAGCTTCCAGTTCGAGGCTACCGTCACGAGCCAACTCGAACATCCAAACATCGTCCCGGTCTACGTCACCGGGGCCACGGACGACGGCCGGCCGTTCTACGCGATGCGGCTGATCCCGGGGAAAACCCTCGGCGCGGCGATCAACGAGTTCCACGACCGCCGCCACGCCCAGGAGGCGGCAAGCGTCCGCTCGGCCCGCTACCGCGAGCTCCTCGGCCAATTCGCGCTGGTGTGCAAGGCGATCGCCTACGCCCATGACCGTGGCGTCCTCCACCGCGACATCAAGCCGGCCAACATCATGCTGGGGAAGTTCGGCGAGGTGGTCGTCCTCGACTGGGGATTGGCGGCGCGGATCGACCGCGACGACCGCGCCCGACGGAGTGGGGAGCAGAGTATCGTCATGCCGACGATCGCCCTCGATTCGGCCCCGGCGGCAAAGCGCGGGATCTCAGGCACCCCGGCCTACATGAGCCCGGAGCAGCACGACGGCGCGGCGCCGGTGGGGCCGGCGAGCGATGTCTACGGCCTCGGGGCGACGCTCTACCACCTCCTCACCGGCTCCCCTCCCTACGACGGCGACGTGGGGGCGATCCGCGACAAGGTGCTCGCCGGCTCGCTCGCCCCGCCGTCGCGCGTGAAGCGGGGCGTGTCGCGTGCCATCCAGGCGGTCTGCATGAAGGCGATGGCCCGCGATCCGGTCGATCGCTACGAGACCCCGCTCGAGTTGGCCCACGACATCGACGCCTACCTCGCCGACAACCCCGTCAGCGCCTTCCGCGAGCCGCTCCTCCGCCGGCTGGCCCGCTGGACGCGCCGTCACCGTACCGTCACGCAACTGGCCGTCGGATCGCTCGCGGTGCTCCTCGTGGGGGCGGCGGTGACCACGGCGCTCCTCCGCAAGGTCGCCCACGACGAATACCGCTCCCGGCAGACGGCCCTGCGACTGGCGGCCCGGCTCGCGGCGAGCACCGCCGCGCTCCAGATCGATTCCCGCTGGCGGATCCTCGAATACGAAGCCGACAACAACCGACTCGTCCGTGCGATGGCCGAGGCGGAGGGGAAGCCGGCCGATCCGGCCACGGGGCGGAAGGCCTGGGAAGCGATCCAGGCCGCGGTCGACGAGATCGCCGCCAACACGAAGAACACCGTCGATGCCGAGAGCTGGACGGTGTGCGACGCCAAAGGGACGCAAGTGGCCCGCGCGCCACTGGCCGACACGATCGGCCGAGACTTCGCCTGGCGCAACTATTTCCACGGCGGCCCCCACGACCTCGAGCCGGGCGCCACCCCGCCACCGATCACGGAGGTGCACCGCTCGACGGTCTACCGGAGCGACTCCACCGGCAAGCTCAAGGTGGCCTTCTCGGCGCCGATCTGGAGCGATGTCAAAGGCGCCGAGAATCGACGCGTGCTCGGCGTCCTCCTCATGAGCTTCGACGTCGGCCTCCTCTTCCGGTCGGTTGACGCCATCGGCTCCTGGAACGCCTCACGGGCCCCGTTCTCCGTGGCAGTGATCGACCTCCGCGACGACACGGTCGACGGCGATCCGAAGGGGGGCTTGGTCCTCGAGAATCCCGAGGTCGCGCGCACCGATCTGTCGAGTTCCCCCGATCTCCAGTTGGTGCGGGCGCCGGCCGACGTCGTCGCCCGGCTCAAGGAGTCGTTCCACAAGCATCCGGAGTTCGGCAAGCCGGCGCGTCAGGCAGGAAACGTTGGCGCCGAAAGCGAACTCGATGCCGAGATCATTGGGCTCTTTCCAGGGACGCTGCGGCAATTGATGGGCGGGGATGGTGCCGGGCCGCAGATCGCGGCCGCCGAGCCGATCCGGATCCTCGGTCGCCCCGAACGGCTCTCGGACGTCGGCTGGGCCGTTCTCGTCCACGAGCGATGACCGCTCACACCTCCGGCAATTCAAATCCCTTGCGGCGCTTGCGGACGAGGAGGGCATCGGCGGCGGCGTCGCCCTTGAACTGCTCGGCAACCGGATCCCAGCGGAGCGGACGGCCAACCGCGCGGGCGATGTTCGCCAGGTGGCAGACCGTCACCGAGCGATGCCCGATCTCGACGTCGGCCACCGGGTTCTCCCGCGTTTTTATGCAGTCGAGCCAGTTCTGGAGATGATGCCGCGCCTGCCAGAGGGCGAGGGCGTCGGACCACTTCCGTTCCTCCTCGGCGACATCGACCGCCTCGAGGAGCTTCTGGGCGATCTCGGGGGGATTGCTCGTCACCTTGTTGCGGTTGATCTCAAGCTTTCCCTTCTCCCCGACGAACACCGCCCCTCCCATCGGCCCCTGCTCGAGGACGAACTTCACCTCGAGGCCGTCGGCGTACGTCATCACCACCTGGCCGTTCGGGCCCTCGGTGACGGGCGTGATCGCCACCGGCCCCGTCGCATCGGCGCCGAGGGCCCACTGGATCTGATCGACGCCGTGGGCGCCCCAGTTGGTCATCTCGCCACCGGCGAAGTCACGCCACCCCATCCACCCCATCCATTGGGCGCTAAAGGGGCGATCGGCCGCCTGGTTGAGCCAGGCGTTCCAGTCGAGGCCGGTGGGGATCGGCTCCTCCGCCGGAAGCAGCGTCGGTGTCGGGGCGGAGTTGCCGTAGTTCACGGCGCGAACCTCGAGGAGCTTACCGAGCCCACCGGTGCGAACGAACTCGCATGCCAGGCGGTTGATCTCCATCGAGCGCTGCTGCGTGCCCACCTGGACGACCCGTTCGTGCCTCCGGGCCGCCTTGACCAACGCTCGCCCCTCGGCGACGTAGAGCGTCAGCGGCTTCTCGGCATAAACATCCTTTCCGGCCTGACAGGCGTGGATGCAGGGGAGCACCCGCTGAAACTCCCCCGTTCCCACGATCACCGCATCGATGTCGGCGCGGTCGAGAATCCGCCGGTAGTCGACGTAAACCGGCCAAGCCCCCCCCTTCTTCTCCCGGAAAGCATGCGCCCGGGGGACGTTGACGTCGCACAGCGCCACGATCTCGGCCCCCTCGGGCAACTGCTCGAGGAGGAGCGACGCGCGCCCCCCGACGCCGATGGCGCCGACGCGGATCTTTTCGTTGGGCCCGGGCGCTGGCGCGGATCGCGTTACCTGCGGGAGGAAGGCCGCGCCGGCGGCGGCCGCCGATCCGAGGAGAAACGTCCGCCGGTCAACGCCCGGCGCTCGAGAAACCGGCATCATTTGGCACCTTCCTGGATGAATACGAAGCCACCCTTCTTGTTGCCGATCACGATGTCGGGCCGCTTGTCGCCGTTGAGATCGCCGACGGCCAGTTGCGTTCCCACGCCGGAGGCATCGTCGATCTTGTGCGCCGTCCACGAGACCGACTTGTCGGCGCCGCGGTGAAGCTTGAACCAATAGAGGTACGGGCTGCCGGCCGGGTCGGGATCCCCCTGGGGGCCATGGGCCCAGAATCGCTTGCCGGTGACGATGTCCTTGAGCCCGTCGCCGTCGAGGTCGACGACGCCGACGGAGTGGAGCTGCGAGAATTGCACCCCTTCGAGCGACTCCTCCGCCTTGTCGGAGAGGATGCGGTGCTCGACGAAGTCGATCCCGCCGTCGTTCTTCACATTCTCGAACCACGACAGCCCGTAGCCGTGGCCGGCGAGGCTCGTGATCACGTCGAGATCACCGTCGGCGTCGACGTCGTAGGTGTGCATCTGGGCGCCGCCGGTGCCGAAAGCGAACGGATGCTTCGTCCAGGCCGGGGGCGTGCTGCCGGCCGCCACCGGGGCCGGCTGTTCCCACCAGCCGCCGGCCATGAGGAGATCGGGGCGGCCGTCGCCGTTGACGTCACCGACGCCGAGGCCGTGCTGATACTGCCCCCAGCTCTCCTTTTCGGAGCAGGGGGTGAACGTCCAACGCTCGGTGGCAGTCTTGTCGGAGGGGGTCGCGAACCCGAGCACGCCGCCGGTGTGGAAGACGAGTTCGGCCTTGCCGTCGCCGGTGACGTCGAGGAAGTCCGGGGCTTCGTTGTCGACCACCGGGTGCACGAGGTGCTTTCCCCACCCCCCCTGAGACGCCTTCACGGTGGCGGTGTCCTTGCCCGGATTGCGGAACCAGGCCACTTCCTTCCCCGGCCATTCGTTGACGAGGACGTCGAGCCAGCCGTCGCCATCGACGTCGCCGACGCCGGTCATGAAGTTGTTGGAATACTGGTTGGGATCGAAGTCCTTGGCGGGATAGATCTCGTGCCGCTCCTTGAACTCCGGCCCGGCATACCAGTAGGGGCCGTAGACGGCGTCGCCGTGGCCGTCCTTGTCGATGTCGCCGACGCCCGCCGCCTCGGCATGGAACTTGTCGGTGAGGACCACCTTGCGGAACGTCGGCGGCGCTGCCGCGGCCCCGACACCGGCGGCGACGATCATGGCAAAGGCTCCGAGCCCGACTCCGAACTTCCGTACCAGCATGGCATCTCTCCCGAGAGAAGGTGAACGCAGCGGGGGTCGTATCTGACCCCGTTCGAGAATCCCAAAGTCCGATCAGAATACCCCAAATGGCAACGCCCGTCGCGGGGCCGCGGTAGACTCTGCGCTTGCCCGCCCCGCCGCTCCGCCGACGCCACGGTTGCCCTGACCGTGCCCCCATCGACTCCACCATGCACGTCGTCGTCCTGTTTCGTTATTTCTGGCCCGAGTCGCGCGTCTCCGAGGAGCCCCACATGCTCCGCGAGATCGTCCATCGGCATGTCGCTCGGGGAGACAGCGTCGACGTCATCTGCGGCGCAGCCGACAACTGCCGGGAGGCGTGGGCGCGGGAGTTCCCCGAGCGCGTTCGAGTGAGGAGCTTTCGGGCGCCGGTCGACCGCAACGGGCCGCTTTCAGGGCGCGTGCTCAATTCGGCCCGCCTCCTCGTCCGCGGCCTGGCGGCCCTCGTCGCGCCGCGCCGAATCGATCTGCTCTACCTCT
>JBIIQL010000238.1:0-5984 GCA_044342095.1 Pirellulales bacterium | reverse complement strand
GATCGCCCGTCTCCTCGACATGCCCTTCATGCTCGTCCCCCGCAAAGACTTCCCCGACACCTTCGACGTGGCTCCCGCCACGCCGCATCGGCAAGAGGCTACCAGCCCGGAAGGGGACGGGGCCAACAGAACGCGGCCAGAAAGGTCGCCGGAGGAATCAGCAGGCTACGGCTTCGTGCCACCGAAGCCGGGGAGACGCGGGGCTCCGCCCGTCCCGCCGAGCTGCTCGAGATCGATGAACCGGGCGTCGTTGACCTCCACCTGATTGAGGCCACGCCAGTAGAGGATCTTGCCGGCCGAGGCGCTCGACGTCGGCGCGCCGACGCGCTCCTGGCGGAAGAGCTGCGCGTCGCTGCGGCCGTCCCCCTCGAAGACGAGGAGATCCTTCGCCTCGCTCCAGGAGAGCCGGGAGCTGCGTGCCGTGAACGCTTCCCCTTCGACCATCACGTTGCCGGCGGCACCGAGCTCGAGCGTGCCGCGGCGCACCCCGGGGAGCGGAGCGGCCTGGCCGACCGAGAGGACGTCGCTGGTGATCGCCACGGCGCGGGGCGGGAGGCCGCCGGCGGCATGGGCGTCGAGGGTCTCGTTCCAGCCGCCGACCGGCCCCCAGATCGCCTCGACGCGCTGATGAAACTCCATCTGCCGCCGGTTGATGTTGCCGCGGATGCCGCGCTGGAAGTCGACGCCGAGATAGCTCAATTCATCGGGGCGCGGGGCCGGCGTCGGCTGCGCTGCGCCCGCCGCCCCCGGCAGCCCTCCCGCCCCCGGCAGGGCGATTCCCGGCGCAGCGCCGAAGCGCGTGCTCGCCAGCCGCCCCGGTCCGCTGCCGGTCACCTCGCCGGTGGCCCGATCGACGAGGAGGTCGCGCAGAAAGAGCTTCTCGACCGACTTACCACCATCGGCCGCGACCGATTCACTCTCGATCCGCACGCCGTTGCCACAGGCGATCCGGGCGACGTCGGTGTTGCGGGCGGTGCGGTCGGAGGTGCTCGCCGAGAAGTCGATCTGCTTGGTGAAGACGACGTCGAGTGATCCGGCCCGCAGTGCCGTGTCGCCGCTGGTCGTCACCACCCGGTCGACGAACCGGGCCGTCAGGCCGTCGAAGTCCATCCGCCCCTGCCAGCCGATGTCGAGCCGGCCGGCGACGGCCGCCGGCCCGGGGACGACGGGCTGCGCGGCCGGCTGGGCCACCGGGGATGCCACGGCAAGCGACTCGAGCCCGGGGAGCCCGCCGGCGATCGGCAGGCCGAGCTTCCCGGCGCCATCGACCGAGAGCCGGTTGCGTCCCCGATCGAACTCGACCAGCGGCCCCTGAAGATCGATTCCCCGCCCAGCCACCTGCGCCGGCCGGCCCGAGACGACCGCGCGGGCATCGAAGCGCGTCGCCCGCGAGATCTGCAATTGGTCGCCACGAATCTCGATCACCTCGGGCGCGGGCTGGCCGGGAACGCGGGCCTCGGGCTCCTCGATGAGGTGCACCTGCCCCTCGAGCGAGAGTTCGTCGAGCTGCGGCCCCTGCGGGGCGAAGGTGACCAATCCGCGGACAAGCCCACCGGTGACGATGAGCCGGCCGGTCGGCGCTTCGGCAGCTGGCGGCTGGGCGGGGACTGGCGCTTGAGCAACAGCGGGCGCAGGCGCCGCAGCGACGGCCGGCTGGGGAACCGCCGCCTGGGCGACAGGCACCACCGGCACCGCCGCGATCGGCGGTGGCGTCTCGTGCTTGAACCACATCTCGAGCTTGTCGGTGCGGGCGGTGAGCTGCTGGACGTCGATCTCGACCATCGAGCGCGCGAGCATCCGCGAGGGCTTCACGCCGGCCATGCCGGAAGGGAGCCGCGAGGGAGCCGCCGTCGGCGCGGCGCCGGGCGTCAGCGCCAGCCAGAGGTGGATCTCCCCCGCCTTGAGCCGCCCCTGCGTCTCGACCTGGACATCGGCCTCTCCGGAGAGTGACGCGACATGCTCTCCCCCATCGGGCCGGAGCCTGAGCCACTTCTGCCAGCGGGCGGAGAGGGGGGGCGTTTCGGCCGAGCGTGCCCGCAGCCAACCCGGGCCGACGGCCATGAGCGTCCCTGGATCGCCCGGCGGACCGGGGGTGTAATCGATCGACCGGGCCTCCATCTCCGTCTCCTCGAGGACGAGCGACACCGGCTCTTCACCGTCGAGGACGATTCGCCGCGTGGCGATCTCGTAGCCCAAACGCATCGCCCGCGCTTCGAGCCCAGCGGCGGTGCTCCGGGCCACGACGGGCGCCCCCTTGGCCTGGATCTCCACAGGTTTGAGCCCGGCGGTCATCCCCCCCTGCTTCTCGTCACGGCCGAGGACGACCGCAAGGAGCTCGCAGGCGAGTTGATCGTGGGCGCCGCCCGGAAGCGTGCGGACGACGTCGACATGATCCTCGAGCGAGATCACGTTCGCCGACACGTTCATGCACAGGCTCCCCCGGCAGCTGACAAGCACCGGCACCGGTTCCTCGGCCGACGGGGATGCCGTCGTCATCGCACCATCAGGCCCCACCGCCCCGGGAACGGGCGGCCCCGGAATCAAGCCCCCGGCGAGCCCTTCGAGCTTGAGCTTCACGTCGCGGTCGAGGCGAATCGTATCGATCCCGCCGATGCTCGGCCCCTGTTCGCTCCCCTTCGCGCCAGGGAGGAGGCGAATCTCCATCGCCCGCCCGCTCCCGGAGGAGCGGCCGTAGCGGAATTGGACCGCCTCGGCGGTGCTGATCTCCATCTCCTTGAGCTCGACATCGCGGGTGACGATCTCCACTTCGTCGTCGGCCTCCGGGGCCGTCGCCGTGCCCCGGATCGTCACCTGCCCGCGGAGGCTCCCGCCGACGAGCCGCGACGGCCGCTCCTGCTTGCTGAGATCGAACGGTTCGTCGAACTCGAGCACGGCCCCCTGTGGGGCGCGGAGAACGACGGTCCGGCCGGCCGGGGCCCCCGGCTCGCCGCTGGTGTCGGGAAGAAGGATGAGCGTGCAGGGGATGAGCTGCACCCGCGGATCGTCCGGATCCTTGCTCATCCGACGATAGTCCTTGAAGAGAAGGCGCATCTGCCGGCTCTCGAGCATGTTCGGCCCGTCGAGCTCCCATGAACCGGGGGCAAAGAGCTTCGAGACCTGCGCGAGCCGGCCGTCGGCCCGGGCCTTCGCCGCAGCGATCGCAGCGGGGGAGAGTTCCTGACTCGCCGTCGCACTTTTGACGCGCGGCTCCACGAGCGGCACGACGACGAGCCGGTAGAGCCCAGCGGTCGCGAGCACGAGGAGAAACACCCGCAGGGTGCGTCCGAGGCGATGTTCCATGCGTGAGCCACCCTGCGCTTGTCTCAGGCGACCCCGCCGCCATACCCGGCCACCGCCGCCTCCCACCCGCCGCGGGCACGGAGGAGACGCTCGACAACCTCACGAACCGCACCCCGGCCACCAGGCCGATCGGTGACAAACGTCGCGGCCGCCTTCAGCTCCGGACAGGCATCGGCCACCGCCACCCCCACGCCACACCGCCGCACGACCGGCAGATCGGGGAGATCGTCGCCGACGAAGGCCGACTCCTCCCACGAAACCCCGCACGTCGCCACGACGTCGGCGGCGGCGGCGACCTTGTCACCGACCCCCTGCCTGACGATGCCGATCCCGAGTTCGTCGGTGCGCAGGGTGAGGGCCCGGCTCGCCCGACCAGTGATGATCGCCACCATGTTCCCCGCCTGCTGCCAGAGGCGCAGGCCCAGGCCGTCACGGACATGGAAGGTCTTCAGCTCGTGTCCCTCGCTCGACCAGGTGACGCTCCCGTCGGTGAGCACGCCGTCGACGTCGAGCAGGAGCAAGCGCACCCGCGCGAGGCGCGGCTCGAGCTCGGCTCGGGATGGCGGGAGTGCAGACACAGGGCGGCCACGGAGAGGGAGAGAGAAAAGGGCAACGGGGGGAAGGATCAGGCGGCAGCAGGGATGGGAAGATCGAGAAGCTCCGGCGGCACCATGCCGACGAGATCGACGACGTCGAGGAGGCCGACGGGGCGACCGGAGGCTTCGATCACCGGCAGCTCGCTCAGCCGCCGCGCTTCGAGGAGCTCGACCGCGTCGCGCAGCCTCGTGCCGGCCCGAATCGTCGTCGGCCGGACGGTCATCACGTCACCGATCGGACCATCGATGGCGCTGTCGTTGCGACGCTCGAACAGCCGGGCGAGGTCGCTGTCGGTGAAGATGCCCGCGAGCGTCCCGTCGTGGTCGAGGATCATCACCGCTCCGGTCCGCCGCGCCGGCAGCGCTCGGCTGAAGACGCTCCGCACGCTCTCCTCCGGAAGCGCCGTCCGACACAGCGGCAAGCTCCGCATCACATCCTCGACCTGCATCAGTTGCCGCCCCAGGCTCCCGCCCGGATGACGGGCATGGAAGTCTTCCGCCGTGAACGCCCGCCGGGCGCTCGTCACCAGCGCCAGGCTGTCGCCGAGGGCGAGGAGCACCGACGTGCTCGTGCTCGGCGCGAGCCCCAGTTCACACGCCTCGCGCACCGGGCCGGAGGTGACGACGACCTCCGCAGCCCGGCCGAGCGTACTCTCGGCTCGTCCGGTGATCGCAACGATGGGGATGCCACGGGCGCGGACATGCGGGAGAAGCCTGGTGATCTCCTCGGTCTCCCCCGACTGCGACAGCGCCAGGAGGAGGTCGTCGCCACGGAGCACGCCGAGATCGCCGTGCATCGCCTCGGTCGGATGGAGGAAGTGGCTCGGTGTGCCGGTCGACGCGAGGGTGGCCGAGATCTTCCGGGCCACGATCCCCGCCTTGCCGATGCCGGTGACGACGACATTCCCACTGCACGCTTCGAGCCGATGGACGGCACGGGCGAACGCGCCGTCGAGCCGCTCGGCCGCGTCGACGATCGCCCGGGCCTCGGCGTGGAGGATCCCCCGTCCGCGATCGATCACCCCCTGCTCATCGCCAAGTGAAAGTTCGTTGCTGCCGCGATCTTCCTGATCGCAGGGAGCCTCGCGTGCTTCGGCCATCGGCAACGACCGAACCGGCGCTCTCCCGACCTCGGGCCGGGGCACGGAACCGTACTGGAACAAGCGGAGCGAGTCTCGGAAGGACATGGCGAGCGTCCTGCGCGCGGACCGACGGCAACGCCGTCCGGACAGAGTCCGGGATCCATGGCGCCCGAGGGGGGCGGGAGGATAGGCCACGTGGGCAAGCCCCGCAACGCGGTTTTTGCCGGCCGCAGCGAGCCTTGGCACCCCTGAAAAAGCCGGTCGGCCGGCGGGAAGACCGCCGGCCGACCGGGATGGGGACTTCAAGGTGATGGCGGCGACGCCGGCCGGTCACGCCTTGGCGTAGCGCTTCGCCATCTCCTCGAGGGAGACAACCGGCACCTTGCGGGCATTGCCCGCCTGGCCGAACTGCACCATCCGCTCCGCGCATACCTTCTTCATCGCGTCGCGGGCCGGCTTCAAGTAGTCGCGCGGGTCGAACTTCTCCGGGTGCTGCCAGAGCACCTTGCGGACCGCGCCGGTGATCGCCATCCGGCAGTCGGTGTCGATGTTGATCTTCCGCACGCCATGCTTGATGCCGCGCTGGATCTCCTCGACCGGCACGCCCCACGTCTGCGGCATCTTGCCGCCGAACTCGTTGATGATGTCCTGGAGATCCTGCGGCACCGCCGACGACCCGTGCATGACGAGGTGGCAGTTGGGGAGCTTCTTGTGGATCTTCTCGATCTGTGCCATGGCGAGGACGTCGCCGTCAGGCTTGCGGGTGAACTTGTAGGCTCCGTGGCTCGTGCCGATCGCCACCGCCAACGCGTCGACGCCGGTCGCCGCCACGAACCGCTCGGCCTCGTCGGGATCGGTGAGGAGCTGATCGTGCGACAGCGCTCCCTCGGCCCCGTGGCCGTCCTCGGCCTCACCATGGCCGCTCTCGAGCGACCCGAGACAGCCCAGCTCCCCCTCGACCGACACGCCGCGGGCATGGGCGAGCTTCACCACCTCGGCGGTGACC
>JBIIQL010000237.1:0-6062 GCA_044342095.1 Pirellulales bacterium | reverse complement strand
ATCGAGTGCCAGACCGATGAGGCCGTTTTCCTGGGCGGTCGTGACGGTGACCTGACCGACGAGCCGCGGCTCGCGGGCGTGCTTGTCGAGGGCAAGGAGCCGGCCACCGAACTCGATCCAGTAAACGGTGCCATCCGGAGCGACGGCCAACTCCATCGGCTGCGCGAGCCCCGAGAGGAGCGTCGTCACCTCGAAGCGGGCCGGGTCGACGTCGGTCTCGGCCGCGAGGGCCGCCAGCGGGAGGATCGCGACCGCGCACACCGCCAGCCATTTCCAGGCCCGTGCTCCCCTCCGCCACCCCGAATCCAGTCGCGCCATGCTCATCGTCTCTCCCTCGCCCTCAGGCTGCCTTGATCGCCTCGGCCGCGGGGTGCCGGGTCTCGGTCTTCATCCGCCATCCGGCCGCGGCGAGGAGGGCGAAGTTGGCCACGAGGAACGTGAAGAACTCCGTCTGCCCCCCCTGACCGAAGCCATACGAATGGAGCCCCGCGCCGAGGAGGAAATTGACCCCGTACCACGACATCCCGATGACGGCCGCGCCGAGGACGGCCCCGGCCGCCAGGCCGAAGTTGCCGATCCACCCGGCGTAGCGGCCGTGGAGGATCACCATGTACGCCAGCAGCGACACCAGCGCCCACACCTCCTTGGGATCCCATCCCCAGAACCGCCCCCAGGAGACGTCGGCCCACAGGCCGCCGAGGATCGTGCCGGCCGCGAGGAGGATCACCGCGACCTGCATCGCCTTGTAGATGTAGCCGGCCAGTTCGGCGCAGGCTTCGGGGGCGCGCGTCCGGCCGCCGGCCCCCTGCGGATAGCGGCCGAAGAGGTAGTGGCCCAGCGACAGGATCCCCAGGCCCCAGGCGAGGGCGCCGGCGGCGTAGCTGGAGACGATCGTGAGGACGTGGATCGTGAGCCAGAAGTTGTCGCGGAGGACCGGTTGGAGCGGGCTGAACTGCTTGCCGGGAATCGGGAAGAACCAGGCGATGAACGTCCCCGCAAAAGCCACGGCGGCGACGACGAGCCCGAATGACTTCCGCCGGTAGACCTCCGGGGCTTCGGTAGCGAACGTCCCGCGCCGCCACGAAGCGGGCACGCTCAGGAGCGACACGACGGTGGTGAGAATCACGCGGGGGAGATACCACACCGCCGGGGCGAGCACCGACCAGCCGACGAGCCAGACGACGAGGTTGTTGAGATTGGGGATGCTCCGGTCGACGTCGGTCTGGGGGAAGAGATTGATGATCGTCCGCCCGCCCGCCGCGTACGGGGCCATCGCCAGGATCCAGAGAACGAGGGCCGAGAGGGCGATCCGGGGGACGAGGAGGAGCCAGTTGATCGCTCCCCATCCTCGCGCTCCCCCGTGGAGGCTGGCCCGAGCGGCATCGAGCGGCGTCGCCTCGCCTGGGATCATCGAGCCGATCGGCGGCGGCACCGCCGTCATCCGCCAGGCATCCCCCATCCCGGCGGCCATGATCGGCGCGAGGAGGAAGCAGAGCCCGAGGAAGGTGAGGAAGAAGGGGACGTAGATCACCGTCTCGTACATGTTCGTCACCGGCGCCCAGCCCGTGATCGCCACCCGCGCGGCAAAGGCCTGCGCCGTCCAGGCCAACTGGAAAAGGAGGAGGAAGGTGGCGATCCAGAACAGCGGCACGCGGGCCCGGCCGATCGACACCGAGAAAGCGGCCAACGCCAGGAGCGCCGCCACCCACGACATCCGGAACGGGTCGCCGACGTTGTAGGCGACTTCGCGGTTCGTGCTGCCGACGGGAGGATAAGCGGTGTGGCGGAGGAGATCGGCATCGGGCCGCTCGATCGGCAGACCCGCGCGAAGGGGCTCGACGGCTTCCCCGAGGCTGCGGAGCCGCGAGGCGAGGTTTTCGGTCGCCGCCGCGACGTCGGCCGGTCGTCCCAGATCGGAGAGCGGCGCCTTGACCGCCGTCGCAACCGTCTCGAACGCCGCCCGGATGCCGCGGACGCGGTCGGCCGGGTAGCCGGCCAGGAGTTCGGGCCCAGCGTCGAGGAGCGTCGGCCAGGCAAGCCAGGCCGGCATGTCGTCTTCCGTGCTCCGCTCGGCCTCGAGCGCGTCGGCGTGGAGGGCTGGCACCACATGGAGGCTGCCACCATTGTCGTAGAGGGCTTCGCCGAGGGCCGAGAGCCGATCACCGAGACGACGAACGCCTCGCCGGATGTCGAGGGGAGCGTCGCCGGGAACGGCCAGGGCATCGATCGACAGCCGCAGGGCCACCAGACGCGGCAGCACGTCCTCGGTCGGGAACCGGGTCGAATTGCCCATCACTTCGGCGAGCCCCTGGAAGGCACTGTCGACAGCGGTGGCCTGCGCCGGGGGAAGCTTTTCGCGGAGGGGCTTCCAGGTCGTGACGAGTTGCTCGAACGTCCGCAGGAAACGAGTCCGACCGACGGCATCGTCAGCGGCCCGGAAGACGAGTTGCCGCCAGGTGACGTAGGCCTGCCAGAGTTGCTCGACCTTGGCATCGACCCCCTCGGCCCGGAACTCTCGTCCCTCCTTCTTCGCTTCGGTGCGGCGGCCGTCGAGATCGATCAGACGCTCGCGGAGCGGCTCGCAGTCGGCCACGTCGGAGGGGGCTGCGTACTTCAACCGCACCCGCCCCTTGGGCGTGTCGGCGAAGAGTTCGAGGCCGAGGAGCTTCCGCAGGTCCTCGTGCTCGGCAATCAGGAACGGAACATCCTCCCAGGCGGCCGGCCGGACAAGCCAGTCGAGGAGGAGTTCGTCGGCATGCCACTTAGCCAATGGCTCTCCGGTCACGATGGCGAGTTTCGGCTCCTGGACATGGCAAATCGTCTCGACCTGCCGGCGGGCGAAGGTGTCCAGCGGCATGATCCGCCCGTCCTCGAGGACGGGGATCGAGCGCCACGCGCCGAGCGACGGCGAGAGCCCCGGCGCCGGTGGATCAGCGATCGCGGGCGCCACCGCGCCGATGGCGACGAGCAGCCCCACGAGGAGGACGCGGAAGCCCGCGACGGGAGAAATCGAGAGCGTGGTCATCGGGCACCTCGTGGTCGGTTTGCTGGGATCTGCCCGGAAGCGCCACGCCGCCGATCGCGTCGCTTGCCCGGTCGTGCGGGAGCCGGGCCCTCTTCCGCCGCGGGCGGGATCACTGTCGAGGCGTCGTCGGACTCCTCATCCTGCCGACGCGGGCGGAAGAAGTAGGCCTTCATGTAGAACATCGTGAAGATCCCGGCGACGATCAGTCCGCTGCCGAGATACTTCACCCCGCGGCCGGGATCGTAGTTGACCGTGAGCACCGAGGCCTCGAGACGCTCCGGCTTCTCACGGGCATTCTTCGTGAACTTCTCGTAGAGGTCGTCCCCCGGCATCCAGGGCCCCATGAAGCTCTCCTGGAAGAGCCGGTAGGAGCGGCCGCTGGCCGGATCGGAGAAGTCGACCGGAGCGTTCATCGTGATCGTCACCGGATCTTTGACGAGCGTCTTCCCGGATCGCGAGAGAAACTCGACGACGCTCGAGAAGTGAGAGGCTTGGCTCGTGCCGGGGTCGAGCTTGCGCTCGAAGTTGTCGAGCTTGATGTCGAAGCCGATGTCGACCGCGTCGGGGACCATCCGCACCGTCACGCTCCGCCGCGCCGCAGCGACGGTCGCCTCCTCGGTCGGCCCGGGGGCCTCGTTGATCGGTTGCACGGGGATGCCGGCCAGCCAGAACTCCTCCGCCTTCCCGTCGACGGTGAGGCGGATCTTGGCTGCCCGCCGTTTTGCCGATGGGGGCTTCGCCTTGTCGAACGGCAGGGGAAGCGTGGCGATCTCGAGTTTGTCTGCCGGGAGAAAACGATCGACGCGCATCTCGAGTTTGGCCCGCGGCATCTCGAAGGCCGGCACGGGGCTGCCGTCGATCGGCAGTTCGCCGCTGGTCACCTCGGGGGCTTGCCAGCGCCGGAAGAGGAGCCGATGCCCCCCCTTCCCGGCCGGTGCTTGAACGACATCGATCCGGCTGCGGGCCTTGCCCTGCATCCGCTCGGAGGCGTCGGCCGTGTCTCGCTCGATCCACAGGGCCCCCTGGACTCCGGTGCGGGCCCCCTGGATCGAGACCTCCGGAAGGTCGGCGAGAATCACCAACTCCTCGTCGGCCCCTTCGGCGCCGCGACGAACCTTGAGTCTGGCGGCCGAAAGTTGGTCGTTGAAGTCGGTCAGCTCGACCATCAATTCGGTGCCGCCGAGCGCCGATCGCGGTTGGCCGACGAGATCGTCGACGAGGAGGCGATGGGGCTTCCCGTCTGCGACGAGGACGAGTTGGCCACGGGTGCCGAAGCCGAGCGCAGGATCGGGCGTAGCGGCGAGGAATGCTTCCGCTTCTGCATCCTGGTTCAGCTTCCAAAACACGATCGTTCCGCCGCCGACGGTGCCGCGGTGGCGCATCTGGGCGCCGCGGAGCGGGTCGGGCTGCCAGGCGAGGTCGACCGGCATCCACATCCCGCTGCGCCCCGCCCCTTCGAAGCTGTCGCTGCCGATCCGGAGGCGAACGCTGGGGGCGAGCGCTGCGGTCGAGTCGGCGTAGAAATCGAGGACCTCGAGCCGGATGCCGCGGTCATCGAGAAGAACGCCGGTGTCGCGTGGGGAGACCCTCCACGGGAAGGCCGGGCGGCGAACGGGACCGGTTCCCTCGTACTCGTTCCAATTGAACGGCCCCGATCGGAACGGGACGGACTCAAGCGCCGTGGACTCCCCGCCACCTGCCGGGCGCTGGAGGATGGCGAAGTGGAGCGAATCCTCGTAGGCACGCCCCCCCTTTTCCCCCTCGAGGAGCGGGAGTTGGGCGTCGATCCCTCCTCGCTGGGACAGGAAGCAGCCGGCGAGGAGAACGAGGAGGCCGATGTGGGTGATCACGAACCCGGTCTGGTGGCGTTTCCAGGGGTAGCGGATCGCCGCCGCGCAGAAAATGCTCACGGCGAGGAGCGCATTGAGGAGCGTGAACCACCAGGTGTTCCAGACGCCGAATTTCACCGCTTCCGTGCCGTAAGCACTTTCGACGAAGGTGCCCAGGCCGAGCACGATCGCCAACAGCGCGATGAGAACCACCGCGAACTTCAGCGAGGCGAGGAACTCGTAGACGGTGAGCACCCCCCGCACGAAGGCGGGTTGATCGGGCGTGACGAGCCGGCGTGCAGCCATGGCGATGGAACTGAGGGACGCGAGGGGGGTGGGAACCGCCCTGCGATTATAGTCCCTCGGCTCCTGCTGCGGAGATCGTCGGCTTCCGGGGCCCTCGGGACCCGGGAAGCGTCACCGCCAGCCGAACACTTCGGCCAGCGAATTGAGCAGCGGGTTGGAGAGCGACGTGTTCTCCGGGCTGCCGATCGTGCGAACGAGATCGTACGCGATGAACCCTCCGAGGAGGAGGAGGAGCGAGCAGCAGACGAGGCCGACGATCTGCCAAACGCTGAAGCTCACCTCGTCGAGTATCTGGCTCGGGAACGCCAGGGTCTCAGCCGAGCCGGCCGACCCGAGCGAGCTGTCGTCGCCGAAGCTCGAACTCTGCCCGCCGATCGTCTGACCGAAGAAGCTCGAGTCGCCGGCCTCGGAGTCGGAGGCGATGACGACCGAGGCGCTCTCGTCGTCGGTCGTTTCGCCACCGAGTTCGAAATCGTCGGCCGACGGGCCGGCCTTGGCGGCCGACGCCGCGCTCCCGAGATCGACCCCGGAGTCGGCGAGGCCGTCGTCGCCGAGCGACACGCCGCTGCCGAGTCCGCCGGAGAGTCCGCCGAGGCCCGGGCCCGACAGGCCGGGCCCGGAGAGACTGGGGCCGGAGAGCCCGCCGATCGCGGAATCGGACTTCTGCGAGCCCGCCGAGACGCCGCTGATGCCGGAGAGTTCGATCGACAGGGCCCCCGATCCACCGGCCTTCGAGATTCCACTCCCGCCGAGGGACGGCGAGGAGGCGCCGACGATCGACTCGATGGCGAGATCATCGCTCTCGAGGTCGTCACCGAGAACGCTGTCTCCGAGCATGAGGTCGGCGCCGGAGAGGCCGCCGGGCGAGGAGAGCGAGAGCCCCGAATTGCTCTTCGAGGCGT
>JBIIQL010000235.1:0-6074 GCA_044342095.1 Pirellulales bacterium | reverse complement strand
TCGAATTCCCTGGTCGGCCGATGCAGTTCGCCTGCCCAAACCCGGAAGAGCATGGCGCCCTTGAGTACGAATCGGCGGTCCTCGGTGGACCTCGAGAGCCGATCGAGCAGCCGCTCAATTGCGTACTGCACCAGGATCGCGTTGAAGTCGGCCTTGCGATCGCGTGCGACGGCGAGCAGGCCGCGATGCACGGTGATTGGGTCGCGCGGAGGCGTGCCGTCAGTCACGCCAGCGACTCCAGGTAGGGACGCATCACCGTGGCGACGCGATCGATCGTCGCGGCCGCGACGATCTCGTCCACGCTTGCGGCCTTTCGACGCCACGCGTCCTTCAGCGCTTCGATCGCGACATCGGTGCCGACGGTGTTTCGATAGCGGAAGCAGTCGGCGACCGTCTTCGCGACCGTCGTGATCCGGACATCGATGCCATCGACGGGCATCATCTCAACTCCCTCGGTAAGGCACGGCCCCGACGCCCGGACGACACGCACGGGCGGGGCATCGATCGATGGCCTGCGGGCCTTGCGATCGATCATGATCCAGATCTCGAACGGGTTCTGGGTGGTGAGCCGATGCAGCCGAAGCGCGGTGAGCAGGCAGAGCGTCGCCTTCGGGACGCGCGTCACGACCTCGATGATGCTGCCGTGTTCGGTCATCCTTGGCTCGGAGGCCTCGTAGATGCCGCGAGACCTTTGGACGAGCAGGCCGCGGTCGACGAGCCGCTTGAGGTGCATGCGGTGGATGCCGAGCCTGTCCAGTTCGACGCCGCGGACGATCCCCTTACGACGGACCAGTTCAAGCACTCGTTCAGCTTGGGTTCTTGCGGCCATGAGCGTGATGAATTGTCGGCTTTTAAAAAGACCGACCGACATATTACCACACGCGTCCGCATCGCCGGGGCTTCCGGGATCGATCGCAGCCGATTCGGCTTTGAAACCACGGGGAAGCCCAGAAACGCCCGCCGCGGCATCCAAAACGGGCCTTTCGTCGCTCCGTTACCGTCAATGAACAGAGCCGCATCGACTCCGAGGCGGCCCCGTCATCCATCCACATCTTCGCAAAGCAGTGCGCCCGTGCGGTACGCCTTCAGTGAGCTTCGCGTTTGGCAGCGGGAACTGGCGATCGCGCAGGCCGAGCGATGCGGGCAGGCTGTGGAAAAAACGAGCCACCACCGCAGGGCTTCAACGCGAAGCCTTCTCCGCTGGCTTGGCCGCTTCGGGGAGCGGCTCGAGGGTGAGCGGATCACGCAACGGCAGGTGGGTCACCTTGCCGTCGAAGAAGTCGGCCATCGTCGCCCGCTTGCCGAGATCCCCCTTCTCGATCTCGTCCCAGTCGCCCACCACGAGGATCGCCATCTTCGCCGGATCGAGATGCTTCTTCGCGACCCGCTGGAGGTCCTCCCGCGTCACCGCGCTCACCTTGTCGCGATAGGTCTGCCAGAACTGCGGATCCCGTTTCGTCCACTCGTCGTTCACGAACACCCGGAGCATCGCCGGCTTGCTCTCGAACTGCCGCGGAAAGGTCTCGATCGCCGCGAGCTTCGCCGTCTCGAGCTCCTCGTAGCTCACCAGATCGTCGCGGACCCCCTCGACCAGATCGAGGATGATCTTCGTCGCCAGGGCGACCGTGGCGTTCTTGCTTTCGAACCGGGCCTGGAACTGCCCCGGATAGTCGACCTTCGGCGCCACGGCCGAGGCCGCCGAATAGGCGAGCCCCTCGTTGCTCCGCACCTGCTGCATGATCCGGCTGGTGAACCCGGAGCCGCCGAGAATGTCGTTGAGGAGCAACAGCGGGATCGCGTCGGGATCGTCACGCTCGATCGACCGCATCCCCATCACCACCTTCCCCTGCGGGATGTCCTTGGGAACGTGGTAGAGGCCAGGGGCAAGCTTGGCCGTCGGCGCGACCGGATCGGGGACCGCGGAGCCCTTCTTCCAGCCGGCGAAGGCCTTCTCGAGCTTGGCAAGGATCTCCTTTTCTTCGAAATCACCCGTCACCGAAACGATCATGTTGCCCGGATGGAAGATCCGCGCGTGCACTTCGCGGAGACGGTCGGTGGTCATCGCGGCGAGGCTCGCGGCCGTCGGTTCGCGCGACTCGAAGTGGTCGGCACCCCAGAGGAGCCGCTTCCATTCCCGTGAAAGGATCGACGAGGCGTCGTCGTTTCGCTGCTTGAGAGCCTCCATCAAACGGGCCTTCGAAGTCTCGAGCCTCGCCTCGTCGAAGCCCGGCTTCCGCAGCATGTCGACGAACAGCCCGAGGCTCTCGTCGAGATTGCTCGACAAGCAGTTCAGCCCGGCCGTCGTGAAGGCATCGTTGCTCCCCACCCCCATCTCGGTGGCGAGGAAATCGAGCTGCTCGTCGAACTCCGTCGGCTTCGCCGTCGCCGTGCCCCCCTCTCGCACCATCCGTGCGGTCGTGGCAACGAGCCCCGGAACATCGGCAGGATCGAGCGATGCACCCCCCTTGAACGTGACCGAGATCTTGACGAGAGGAAACTCGTGGGACGGCGCCACGTAGACCACCGTTCCGTCGGCCAGCGTGCGACGAAACTGCTTCGCCTCCGGCACCTTGAAATCGAGAGCCCTGAACTCGATCTCCTCGGGGCGGGCCGGAAGCACCGGCGGCTCCTCCCCGCGCACCGCAAGCCCCGAGGCAACGACAGAGAGAATCCCCACGAGAGCACGGAAGCGGTGGAACGTCGTCACGAAAAACACCTGAAGGAGGGATGGAGTGGGGAAGGATCGCAGACGGAACCGCACCATGGACTCGAAACCGCGTCACTCCGCCGCTTTGCGGCGGAACGTCGCCACGCTGCGGTTGGTGGGAGCGAAGTATTCGTTGGCGACCCTGCGGATGTCGGCCGCCGTGACGGCTTCGTACTTCCGCGGGCCGTCGTTGATCTCCTTCCAATCGAGCGTCGCCTCGGCGACGGCCAGTTGGACGAGCAACGACATGTTGCTCTCGAGACGCCGGTAGTTGCCCGCCGCTACCCGGTTCTTCACCTTGCGGAGCTCGCGTTCGGGCACCTCATCGGACTGGAGCTTCGCAAGCTCCTCGTACCAGGCCGCCTCGAGGGCTTCCGGCGTCGCCTCGCCACGGGTCTCCGCCTCGAAGGCGAACAGGCCGGCATACTTCCGCGTGTCCGACGTCGCCTGGGCGCCCGAGGCGATCTCCCGCTCCTCGACGAGCCCCTTGTAGAGCCGGCCGGTGCGTTCATTCAACAGCTCGGCGAGCATGTCGAGCGGATAGCTGTCGGCATGACCGGCCGGGACGGTGTGATAGCGGATCTCGACCGACGGCGGAAAATCCCCCTCGGCGTTCATCCGCTGCTCGGCGAGCTGATCGACCTCGAGGGTCACTACCGGTGGCGGCGCCTTCGCTCCGGCCGAGAGCCGGGAGAAGTAGCGGGTGATGAAGGCCTTCGCGGCGGGCGCGTCGAAGTCGCCGACGACCACGCCGACGAGATTGCCGGGGCGGTAGTAGGTGTTCCAGTATTCCTGCGCCTGCTCCTCGGTGTAGCTGTTGAGATCGCTCGGCCAGCCGATCACGGGCCACGAATACCCACACGACGCCCAGAACATGCTGTCGAACTGTTCCTGGAAGCGCCCCGTCGGGGTGCTGTCGGTGCGGAGCCGACGCTCCTCGTGGACGACGTCGCGCTCCGAGTAAAACTCGCGGAAGACGCTGTCGTGGAGCCGGTCGCTCTCCATCCAGGCCCAGAGCTCGAGCTTGTTGGACGGGACGGTAATGAAGTAGCAGGTGAGGTCGAAGCTCGTGAAGGCGTTCATGCCGCTTCCCCCCGCCTTCGTGTAGACCTGGTCGAACTCGTCCTTGACGATCGTCGCCGTGGCGGCGCCGTCGTCGCCGCGCCCCTGCTGGGCCTTGATGAGGCTCTCGAGGCGACCACGGAGGACGCGGAGGGCCTGGGTGTCGTTGGCGGGATCCCACGGATCGTCGATCTCGCCGCGGAAGTAGCGGTCGTACTGCTCCGTCCACACGAGCCGATTGAGATCCTCGCGCACCTTCCGCTGCTCGGCGCGGAAGTCGGCATCGCGCTTCGCGTCACGGGTGCCGATCGTGTCGGTCCCCTTGAACATCATGTGCTCGAAGAAATGACTGATCCCGGTGATCCCGGGACGCTCGTTGACGCTCCCCACCTTCGCCACCCAACCGGCACTGACAACGTTCGGCTGGTCGGTGCGCGGCACGAGGAGGAACTGCATCCCGTTGGGGAGCGTGAACTCCTCCACCTCGACCTGCTGGGCGGCGGCCGGCGGGGGGGCGACGAACCATCCCGTGAGGAGAACCAGGAGGCACCCGAAGCGGGCCTGGCGCGGGGACGTCATGCGGCGATTCCGGAAGGGAATTGGGGCTGGAGGCGGTGGCGGAAACCACCGGGCGATTTATAGCAGGGTGCCCTGCGGAGGGGGAACGTCAGCCGACCCGCCCGGAGAGCCACCACTGGAGGAGCGTGAGGAAGATCTCGAAGACGATGAGGCCGACGATCGCGTATTCCACGCGGAGCGCCCGCCGATTCTGGAGGAGCTCGAGCGCCGTCTCGGCCGTCCGCGAGATCAGCGCGAGCTTGCCGTGGAGGGCGGCAAACCGCTCCCGGATTTCGAACTCGTCGCGGAGCCGGGCCCAGATCCGCTCCAATTCCGGATGGTCCCAAAGCAGCTCCGGTGCATCGTCGACGCGGGCCCCTGCCACGACCCGGTGCTCGGCGAGGAGGGCCGTTCCCAGGTGCTGGAGGAGCTCGCGGGCCGCCCGGCCACCGCGTCCCCAATGATCGAGGTTCACGGCGAACGGCTCGATCCGTTCGAACTGCCGCTCGATGTTGCGCTCGTGGTGGGCCAGCGACACGCTCTTGGCCATGATGTCGGCCACCACCTGGAGCTTCTCGAGGGTGACATCGGCGAGGACGAGGACGTTCCCCTCGAACGTCTCCCGCGTGCCGCCGACGCGGATCTCGAGCCCCTCCGTCTCCCGGTCGGCCGGCCCGAGCGGCTGTCGCACATGGGGACCGATCTGCCGCAGGTAGTCCGACACCCCCGCCGGGGAGACGCCGAAGAACACCACCGCCCCGTAGCGAAACAGGACCGCGACGCCGGTCGTCCCGCGCCCCGCGCCAAGACTGCCGGCCGGGGAGCCGGCGATCCCCAGCCCATCGAGCGCCCCGATCAATTCCACGACCAGCGGCGCCCCGCCGGGGCGTTCCGAGGCACCGAGAGCGCCGAGATCGATCCCCGTGCCCGCAAGCACCGCCTGCGCCCGAAAGGCGTGCGAGGCCCCGGAGGAACCGCCGGCGGGAGCATCGTCGGACGAAGAACGGGGATCGGACATCGGCGGACCGGAAGGGAGTGTCCGGGGTGCCTTGGCTGCAGAGCCCGGCCACGGTGAAGCGTTCACGGTTCACCAGCCTACACCGGGCCTACGATCGGAAAGAGGAAAGTTTCCCTTCATCGGAGAACGGCACCATGCCATCGATCGACAGGCCCGACCCGGTGATCCTCGGGCATCTCCTCTCCGAGCACCGTGAGCTTTTCCAGCAACTCTCGGCCCTCCGCACGATGCTGGCAGCCGAATCTCCTCCGGGCTGCGAACGCCTCCAAGAGCTTGTTCGGGCAATCGCCACGCTCCGCGGCCATCTCGCCGACCACTTCCAACAGGAGGAGTCGGGGGGGTTCATCGAGGAGGCGGTCGCCCGCATGCCGAGGCTCGGCTCCGCAGCAACGGAGGTACTCTCCCAGCACGGGGCGCTCCTGGCCGATCTCGACCGGATCGTCGCCCGTTTTGCCGAAGTCGGCGAAGCCCCCTGCGCCGAGGCGTGGCGCGACATGCACGAGGCCTTCGATGTCTTCATGCACAGCATGCAGGCCCACGAACGCGCCGAGAACGCCGTTGTCCAGCAGGGCTACAACGAGGATCTCGGCCTCGACGACTGACGCCAGGTCGCGTTCAGCCGAACACCACCGTCCGCCGGCCATGGAGGAAGACGCGTTCCTCGGCCACGAGTCGCACCGCCCGGGCGAGCACGAGCTTCTCGACATCGCGGCCTGCCTGTGCCATCCG
>JBIIQL010000236.1:0-6074 GCA_044342095.1 Pirellulales bacterium | reverse complement strand
GCAGCTCCCCGCGGGCAAGCGCCGGTTTGAGAAGGTTGGCCGCATCGGAGCCCCCTTCCGCAGCCCCGGCACCGATCATCGTGTGGAGCTCGTCGATGAACAGGATCACCCCGCCGGCAGCCGCTTCCACCTCGCGGAGGATCGCCTTGAGCCGATCTTCGAACTCCCCGCGATACTTCGTGCCGGCGATGAGAGCGCCCAGATCGAGGGCGATGACGCGCTTGTTGCGGAGCGTCTCAGGGACGTCCGACTGCACGATCCGCAGCGCCAGTCCCTCGGCGATCGCCGTCTTGCCGACGCCCGGCTCGCCGATGAGGACGGGATTGTTCTTCGTCCGCCGCGACAGCACCTGGATCACCCGGCGAATCTCGGCGTCTCGGCCGATGACCGGATCGAGCTTCCCTTGGCTCGCCCGCTTCACCAGATCGATGCCATACTTCTCGAGCGCCTGGAACTTCTCCTCCGGATTCTGATCCGTCACCCGGGCACTGCCGCGAACGGCCTGAAGACCGGCGAGGAGTTGCTGCTCGTCGACCGCCGCCAGCTTGAGGACGTTCTTCGCTTTCGAGGGCGTCTTCACGAGGCCGAGGAGGAGATGGTCGGTGGAGACGAACTCATCCTTCATCGTGTCGGCCTCGGCCGACGCCACCTCGAAGATCTTGATGAGATCCTGATCGGGCTGCGGCTGGGTGCCCCCCGACACCTTCGGAAAGTGCGACAGCTCCGCCTCGATGATCCGCTCGAGATGGCCGCGGTCGACCCCGATCTTCTCGAGGAGCGGGCGGACGATCCCCTCGCGCTCGGCGACGAGCGCCGACAGGAGGTGGACCGGCGTCGCCTGCGGATTGCCGCGCGAGGTCGCCAGCTCCATCGACCGCTGAACCGCCTCTTGGGCCTTGATCGTGAACTTGTCGAATCGGAAGGGCATGGCTCGAGTCCTTGAAAAAAGGGGAGACGGTGGCAGCCACCGTCTCCCCTCGGGAGTTGGACCGTTCAAACCTGACCGGTGGCGGCGGCTGTCACCGCGGCCGGTCGGGAGGAGAAGGGATCAGGCGTCCTTCTTGACCTCGAACTCGGCATCGATCGTGTCGTCGGCGGGCTTGCTGCCGGAGCCGCCCGGCGCCGGACCGGTTCCCGGGCCACCTTGGGCCGCCGTCGACTCATACAACACCTTCGTGAGGGCGTGAGCCGCCTGCTCGAGGGCGTCGTGGGCCGACTGGATCGCATCGACATCCTCTCCCTTGGCCACCTCGCGGGCCTTCGTGATCGCCGCCTCGAGCGGCGCCTTATCCGAGGCGGAGAGCTTCTCGCCGTTTTCTTTGACGAGCTTCTCGGTCTGGAAGCAGAGGGCCTCGGCCCGGTTGCGGGCCTCCGCGAGCCGCTGCTTCCGCTTGTCGTCCTCGGCATGGAGTTCGGCGTCCTTCCGCATCCGCTCGATCTCCGCCTCGTTCAGGCCACTCGACTGCTCGATCTTCACCGTCTGCTCCTTGTTGGAGCCGAGGTCCTTGGCGCTCACCGAGAGGATGCCGTTGGCGTCGATGTCGAACTTCACCTCGATCTGCGGCGTGCCACGCGGAGCGGGGGGAATGCCGTCGAGATTGAACTGCCCGAGGAGGCGGTTATCGCGAGCCATCGGCCGCTCCCCCTGGTAGACGCTCACGGTCACTGCCTGCTGGTTGTCGGCCGCCGTGCTGAAGACCTGCTTCCGCTCGGTGGGAACCGTCGTGTTGCGCTCGACGAGCTTCGTGAACAGCCCTCCCTCCGTCTCGATACCGAGGGACAGCGGGGTGACGTCGAGGAGGAGCACGTCCTGAACCTCGCCGCCGAGCACACCCCCCTGGATCGCCGCCCCGAGGGCCACGACCTCGTCAGGATTGACCCCCTTGTGGGGCTCCTTCGAGAACAGCTTCTTGACGAGCTCCTGGACCTTCGGGATCCGCGTCGAACCGCCGACGAGCACGACTTCGTCGATGTCCTTGGGGTCGAGTTTGGCATCCTTGAGGGCCTGCACGACCGGGCCGCGGCAGCGTTCCACGAGGCCGTCGCACATCTGCTCGAACTGCGCCCGGGTGATCGACATCTGGAGATGCTTGGGGCCGGTGGCATCGGCGGTGATGAAGGGGAGGTTGATGTCGGTGCTCTGGGCCGAGCTCAATTCCTTCTTGGCCTTCTCGCACGCCTCCTGGAGACGCTGGAGGGCCATCGTGTCCTTGCGGAGATCGATCCCCTGCTCCTTCTTGAACTGGTCGGCGACGTGGTTGATGAGGGTCTGGTCGAAGTCGTCGCCGCCGAGGTGCGTGTCGCCGTTGGTGCTGATGACGCGGAACACGCCGTCAGCCACCTCGAGCACCGACACGTCGAACGTGCCGCCGCCGAGATCGAACACGACGATCTTTTCCTGGGCCTTCTTGTCGAGGCCGTAGGCGAGCGCGGCCGCCGTCGGCTCGTTGATGATTCGCATCACCTCGAGACCGGCGATTTGGCCGGCGTCCTTCGTGGCCTGACGCTGGGCGTCATTGAAGTAGGCCGGAACGGTGATCACCGCCTTGTTGACCTTGTGGCCCAGGTAGCTCTCGGCCGATTCCTTGAGCGAGCGGAGGACCTTCGCCGAGATCTCCGGAGGGGTGCTCGTCTGGTCGCCCGCCTTCACCTTGACGTAGTCCTCGGGGCCGCCGACGACCTCGTAGGGAACCATCTTCTCTTCGCCGGCCACTTCGTTATGACGCCGGCCCATGAAGCGCTTGATCGAGTAGATCGTCCGCTTCGGGTTGGTGACCGCCTGGCGGCGGGCGGTGTCGCCGACGAGGGTTTCCCCCTTGTCGTTGAAGGCGACCACGCTCGGCGTGAGCCGGTTGCCCTCCTTGTTGGCGATCACCTTGGGCTCCTTCCCCTCCATCACGGCGACGACGGAGTTGGTGGTGCCCAGATCGATGCCGATGATCTTCTCGCCCTTCGGGTTGGCCATGGGACTAGTTTCCTTGTCTTGGGGGGGTGGATGTGCTGGGGGTTGACTTGGGTGGTGGGCCGGGAACGGACCCGCGCCAGAATCGGCTGCAGGCGGCTGGAGACGGCTGGAACGCGACCGCTCCCGGCCCAACGCTGGCCCCTGAAGTGCAAAGAGCGTGCCAGCCGGGAATGACGCCCCAAGAAGCCCTTCCGCCCTCTGGCCCCACGGAAAGATCGTGTTATTTACGGGGCTGCCAATCTGATTACAGTGGTCGGATCGAAGCCGGGAATCCGCCCCCCGGGCCGCGGGCCTGCCATTTTGGCTGTCCGCTCCTTCATCCCCCTCGTTGTCCGGCCTTGTCGTCCGGCGTTCCATGGCCAAGTCGGGCCCCCACCGCAAACTCTCGTCCGAACGCGTCGCTTCAGCCGAATCGGCGGAGCCCCTCGGGAAGGAGCCGGGCCTCGCCCCGCTCCGCGGCGAGATCGACCGCATCGATCGGCTGCTCGTCTCCCTCATGAACGAGCGGGCGACGGTCGCCGGCAAGATCGGCCACCTGAAGCGGGCCACCGGCCAGCAGACTTACGATCCCTCCCGCGAGGAAATCGTGCTCGAGCGGGTCGCCGGCAACAATCCCGGCCCGCTCTCGGCCGAGAGCCTCAAAGCGGTGTACCGCGAGTTGATCTCCGGGTCACGGGCGATCGAGCAGCATCTCCGCGTCGCCCACCTCGGCCCGGCTTGGACCTACAGCCATCTGGCCGCCCTCCACCGCTTCGGAAGCTCGGTCGAGTTTGTCCCGGTGGCGAGCATCTCGGCGGCCTTCGAGGAGGTGAACGCGGGCCACTCCCACTACGGCGTCGTGCCGCTGGAAAACTCCACCGACGGCCGGATCGCCGACACCCTCGACAACTTCTCCCGTCTCCCGGTGAAGATCTGCGCCGAGGTGCCGCTGCGGATCCACCACAATCTCTTGGCCGCCTGTGACCGGACGGTCATCGACACCGTTTACAGCCGCCCGCAGGCGCTCTCGCAGTGCCGCAACTGGCTTGCCCGGCACCTCCCCGATGCCCGGCTCGTCGAGGTGACCAGCACGAGCGCCGCAGCCGAGACCGCCGCCAAGACGCCCCGGGCCGCCGCGATCGCCAGCCGTCAGGCCGGCGTCCACCACGGCCTCGACATTCTCGCCGAGAACATCGAGGACGTCGCCGGCAACACGACCCGCTTCGCCGTCATCGGCCATGCTGATTCCTCGCGCACCGGGAACGACAAGACGTCGCTGATGTTCGAGATCGAACACCGGCCAGGTGGCCTTGCCGACGCCTTGGCGATTCCCAAGAAGCAGAAGCTCAATCTCACCTGGATCGAGTCGTTTCCGCTCCCGGGCGAGGAACGGGGGTACATCTTCTTCGTCGAACTCGAGGGACACCGCGATGACCTCCGTGTTCGCCGGGCGATCTCGGCCCTCGAGCGGCGCTGCAAGCGGGTCGTGATCCTCGGGTCGTACGCCTCGGCCGCCCCGGTCGGCTGAGGCCTTCGATCGCTCCCGCGAAGCGCCGCGGCCTCTCCGATCGCAGTTGCCACCGGCCGGAAAATCTGGTTCGCTCTTCCCACCCTCCGACAGTTCCCTCCCTCACCGAGGCCCGCATGTCCACCCGTAGGAAGCCCATCGTCGCCGGCAACTGGAAGATGAATCTCGATGGGGCGAAGGCCCGCAGTCTCACCGAGGCCGTCGCGGCCCGGGCCACCGAGGCGGGAAGCGTCGATCTCGTCCTCTGCCCGCCGGCCCTCTACGCCACGACCGTCGCCGCGGCCCTCGGCCTGGCCGCCGGCAACTCCCCGTCGGGCGTTGCCCTCGGTGGACAAAACGCCCACGACAAGGAGAGCGGCGCCTTCACCGGCGAGGTGGCCCCCGGCATGCTCCGCGACATCGGCAGCCGCTACTGCATCCTCGGCCACTCGGAGCGGCGGACGCTGTTCGGCGAGACCGACGCGACGGTCAATGCCAAGGTCAAGGCGGTCCTTGCCGCGGGGCTGACGCCGATCGTCTGCGTCGGCGAGTCGCTCGAGGAGCGCGAGTCGGGGCGGACCGAAGCGGTGGTCTCCGAGCAGGTGCTCGGCTCGCTCGCCGGGATCCCCGCCGCCGACTTGGCGAAGATCGTCGTTGCCTACGAGCCGGTTTGGGCGATCGGCACCGGAAAGGTGGCGACCCCGCAGCAGGCCCAGGACGTTCACGCTCTCGTCCGCTCGCTCCTCGCCCGGCTCTCCTCGCCGACGGTCGCCGACACGATCCGCATCCAGTACGGCGGCAGCGTCAAGCCCGATAACGCCGCCGAACTCGCCGCCTGTCCCGATATCGACGGGGCGTTGGTCGGGGGCGCGAGCCTCAAGGCGGACGACTTCCTCGCCATCGCCAAGGCCTTCGGCTGAGCGGCTCCCGACCGGCAGGACGGCCTCGCCCCACACCCTGTGATGGCTTGGCGTGGGAAAGTGTCATGGATGACTTTTTCCCCGGGCTGTTAGACTGCCTCCTCTCCGGTACCGGTACCGGAGAGGTCCTTCCATTCCCGCTCCCTTTTTGCCCGTCCCGGAATCCGCTGCCATGATCGTCCGCTTTCTCCTCGGCCTGTTCCTCATCCTTTCGTCGCTGTTCCTCATCCTCTTGGTGCTCATCCAGCGGGGACGTGGCGGCGGCCTTGCCGGGGCCTTCGGTGGCGCCGGTGGGCAGAGCGCGTTCGGCACGAAGGCAGGGGACGTGTTCACAAAGATCACGATCGGCGTGGCGGCGTTTTGGATCTTGCTTTGCATCCTCGCCCTCAACCTCCTCGGCAGGCAGGAATCGAAGTTCAGTGCCGCGACCCTCGGCACCTCCGCCCCGATCGGCACCGATGCCACCGGCGGGGCCCTCCCGGCCACGACCGCACCGGCGGCCACGACCGGTGCACCTGCGGCTACCGAACCGCAAGAAGGCGCGGGGGCTGCTGCAGGCGGCGTCTCCGCGCCGGCCACGGGCGACACGTCGGCTCCGGCTGAAGCGACCCCGGCTGCCGACGCGGCGAAGTGATCCTTTCTCCATTCATCGCGGCGAAGGGATGACGACCACGTGGCGCTCAGCATGACCGGTTGTGGCGAG
>JBIIQL010000366.1:0-4443 GCA_044342095.1 Pirellulales bacterium | reverse complement strand
ATTCAGCGGCCCTCGACGTCACCCCCGACGAGCCTCCCGCCCCGGAAAGCCGGCTGTGGCGGGCCCCCCGCCTCATCATCACGCCCCACGTGGGGGGGCAATCGTATCGCCGAATCGATGCAATGACCGACTTTTTCTGCGATAATCTCCGCCGGTACCTCCGGGGGGAGGAACTGCGCAACCTCGTCGACAAGCGGCTCGGCTTTCCGGAGCCCCAGGCCGACTGGTGACCGACCGGGGTGCGGCGACCACCCGCCCCCGCCTCTCGATCCCTGCAGGTCTTTCCGATGAGCACCACCATCTACCAAGAGGGACGCCCCACCGTGTCGGTGGAGGGGGCCGAGGGGGTGATGGCCAGCCGCTGCCCCGAGGAACTCCTCGCCCGCTACGCCGAGCTCCTCCAAGGGGCCAGGCTCTCCTGGACCGAGCACCATCACCTCGAGCGGCAGCTCGGCGCCGGAGGGCAGGGGGTGGTCTACCTCTCCACCCGCCGCGGATCGGATTCGTTCACGGTGCCGGTGGCGCTGAAGTTTTTCTCGCCCGAGCGGTATGAGTCGGAGAGCCTCTATGTGGAGGCGATGGGGCGGATTGCCAAGGTGGCGGCCCGCGTCGCCCAGATGCAGCAGGACAACCTCCTCGACGTCCACAACTTCATCGAGCAGCGGCGGATCCGCATCATGCAGATGGAGTGGATCGACGGCTACGATCTCTCGCGTCTGCTCACGGCCGAGATCCTCGATCAGACGAGGGCCCGCGTCTCGGACGAGCGGTGGCGCTACCTCAACAACTGCGTGATCACCGCCGGCCCGCAGCAGTCGCGGTTCAAGCCGGGGATCGCGATCGCGATCGTCCGCGAGGCCCTCGCGGGCCTGGCAGCGCTCCACCGCGAGGGGATCGTTCACGGCGACATCAAGACGGCCAACATCATGATCAAGCGCACCGGCAACGCGAAGATCATCGACATCGGCTCGGCCCTCGCCCTCGACGACGTCGCCACCAACCGCACCTGCACGCCGGCCTACGCCGCCCCCGAGGTGCTCGAAGGCCGCGAGATCGGCCCCCGCTCCGACCTCGCGAGCCTCGGCTACGTTCTCATCGAGATGCTCGCCGGCCAGCCGCCGTTTGCCGGCCTCAACTCCTATCGCGATCTCGTCGAGGCGAAGCGGACGCTCGCCAATCGGCTCCCGCAGATCCTCCCGGCGGAAGTGAGCTGCAACGAGCTCCTCATGAACTTCACCCGCAAGCTCGTGGCCGCCGATCCCAACAAGCGCTTCTCGAGCGCCGAGGATGCCGATCTCGTGAAGGAGGGGGCGGCGAGCTTCCACCGCCAACTCATCGTCGGCGGCTTGGCGAGCGAATACGACAACGAGATCCGCGCTTGGCTTGCCGATCTCGAGGAGCCGTCGTGACGGCTGGAAGCCGGCAGCCTGATTCCAGCCACCGCCATCGCTCGCCCGATTCCGGCACTGGAAGCGGCGCCTGAGTCAGGGCTTGAACCGAGGCTCGGAAAACGACACAGCCCGGCGTTCCGATGACGGAAGCCGGGCCGGGGCGATGAATCCTGCGAGCGGTCAGCGAGGGTGACGGGACTCGAACCCGCGGCCTCCAACGTGACAGGCTGGCGCTCTAACCAACTGAGCTACACCCCCGTGTTTCGCCGCCGGAACGAATCGCCCCGACAGGCGAGGGACGGGTCGCCGCCTCGCAAGAAAGGAGAGTATAGCGAGCCGCCCCCCGGGACGACACCCCGGGCGTTTTTTTTGTGGCGAGCGTTCCCGGCCCGGTCAAAAAACCCCGCGGGTGGGGTCAAACCCGAGGCGGGCGGCGAGGTCGAGATCCTGCCGGGCCTGCCCCTCGAAGCCGGCCGCCGCGCAGGCCTCGCCCCGGTGGTGATGCATCACCGCCAGCCCCTGATCGGCGGAGCGGATGCGGAGATCGATCTCGACTGGGTCGGCGCGGCCACGGCTGACTTCGAGCCGGGAACGCAATTCCTGCATCCCGTCGATCGCCCGGTTGAGGTCGTCGATCGCCTCGTGATGGCGGCCGAGGAGATGGAGGATGTAGCCCCGGGTGTCGAGGTGTTCGGGCAATTCCCCCGCGCCCCGTTCGATCGCCTGCTCGATGTCGGCCAGGGCTTCGGGAAGATCGCGCTTGAGCAGCGCCCGGGTGTAGGCGCGGAGATTCAACGACTCCGGATCGCCGGGCACCGACATCCCGACGACGGCCTCCGCATCGGCCAGCGCCTCCTCGGGCCGCTCGAGAACGGTGTGGACAAGCGCCCTGAGGCGCCGGGCTTGCGGCGCAAACGGCGCGAGCGTCACGGCCTGATCGGCATCGCGGATCGCGCCGGCGGGATCGCGGTTTTGAAGGCGGAGATGGCCGCGGCGGATGAACAGCCCGGCATCCTCGGCATGCCAAGCCACCGCCCGCTCGACCGCCCCGAGCGCCCCGACGACGTCGCCCCGCGCCTCGAGCCCGGCCGCCTCCTGAAGCGACCACTCGACGACGACATCGCGGACGAAGGGGATGAGCTCCGGGATCACGACCGCAGGCAAGAGCACCAGCGCCACGAGGACGAGGACCGAAAACCGTTTCCGGCGAAGGGGGGGCGCGTCGCCGCGGCGTTGCCGCGGGGCAGGGTCGGTGAGGGTGCCGAACCGCGGCGAGGGATCGACGCCGGCAGGCACGCCTCGGCCACCGGGCTGCTGCGGGGCGCTGGAACGGTTGCCGCCGGCCGGCTCGCGGCGCGGAGGGGGGCCGAAGGAGTCGAGATCGTCGCGGGGACGATCGAACTCCGGCGGAATCGGGAAACCGTCGCGGTCAAATCGCATGCTGGGCACCTCGGGCGACTGCGGCTCTCCATCCTAGTCAGGGGCGGGAGCACGGAACAATTGACGGGCCGGAAGCCGAGCCGTAAGGTGGTCGGGAAAGCCGGAGGAACCCCCATGCCGCTGTTCGAGATCGAGACCGGCGCCCACATCATCATCTCGTGGGCGGCCGACGAGCAGGCCGCGGCTGCGGTCGTCGAGGATGCCTATCCCGGCGAGCGGATTGTCCGCCTCACCCGCCGCCCCCGCGATTGCTGGGTGATCTCCAAGTCGGCCCTCGGCCTGACCTGCTCCACCAACGACCCGTGCAACACGGCGAGGGAATGCCTCGCCAAGGCGGCCGGCGACAAGGTTCACGCGATCCGTCTCTACATGCACGAGACGGGGGACGATCTGGAGCGGGCGCGGAAAGTGATCGAGTCGAACATGGTCATGGGCTGGTGAGAAAGAAGCAGGCGACGGGGTTCGGCCGGCGGCCGACTCCATCGTCGGCGCCATTGTCGGCCACCGCGACGAGCGTCAGTCGGCCGTCCGGGAGCCGGGGGCCGGCGCAGAGCCCCTCGAGATTCACCCCCAGCGCCCCCTTCCAGAGGAGCGTCTTCGCCACCGGCGCCACCGCCGCGAGATTCCCGTCCACGTCGCGGGCCTCGGCCGCGGTTGAAGGGTCGACGAGGTAGATCCTGTTTTCCAGCGGCGGCACGCCGACCGCAGCGCTCCGCTCGAGGACGAGGAGCCGCCCCTCGCCGAGCGCCGCAAGCGCCACCACGCCGGAATAGAGCGGCCCCCCGCCCAGAGACACCCGGTCGTGCGGCGGATCGACCTCATAGATCACCTCGCGCCGCCGCTCGAGCGCCTTCTCGCCGACGGCACCGTCGTCATCAATCGCCAAACCGACCAGCCGCACCTTCCCGGCCACCCCAGAGGCGACCGGGGGACCATCTCGCTCGAGCGGCTCTTCATTGGCCGTCCAGAGGCGTGCGCCGTCGGGCTCGACGGCGAGCGCCTCCGGCCCCCGATTGGGGCGCGCCGAACGAAACGGCCCTTCGAGCGACGCCATCCCCGCCGCCTGGAGAGGCCGCGGCCCGTCACCGACCGTCCGAGCGCCATCCCCCTCGGCAAACTCGCGCACCGCCGGCGTGTCTTCCTCGACGAAAAACCAGCGCCTTCGTCGATCGGGTCCGGTGAAGACGGCGAGATCCTCCCAGTCGCGGAGGCGATCGAGCGCGACCGAGCGATCGAAGGTCACCTTCGGTGGAGCGTCGCCGAGGTCAGGCGCGCCGCTGAGGTCTGGCGTGACGGTGAGGAAGAGAAGGCGGCCGCTGCCATCCATGACCGCGGCGTAGGAATCGCCACCGAGCCACGTGATCCCGCTCAGCTCGGCGACCGCATGCCGTGATCCATCGGCCTCGACGACCTCGCCAGGCGCATTGGCGATTCCCCCCGGCTCGACCCTGATCGCGGTCGCCGCGTCAGCCGCAGGCACGTCGTCGGCCTTCCCCCGGGAAACGGAATCCCCCAAGCCGATCGCAATCACGGTCAAGGCAACGACGCACCATCCGCGGCGCGGCGGCAGCGAACAGAGCGGCCGATCGACGCCGGCGCGGGCGACGGGATT
>JBIIQL010000234.1:0-6077 GCA_044342095.1 Pirellulales bacterium | reverse complement strand
TCCATGAAGCGATCGCCATCGGCGTGCTCGGTGCGCTTGCGATCCATGGGATCCTGCGATTCTCGGGCGCGGTCGGTGAAGTGCCTGGCTTGGCGGCGCTCCGGGAACTGCTGCCCGCATGGCAGCCGCGGCCGCCGACGGTTGCCGATCTCCCCCTCCTGGCGATGCTCCTCATCGGCGGGGCGATCCTCGTGGCGGAGCTTCTCGGGCAGGTGATGGCCGGGGTGTTTGGCGCCGATCTCCTCGCCGGCGTGGCGATCCTCACGAGTGTGGTCCTCGGCGAGTGGCTCGCCGGGGTGCTCGTCGTCCTCATGCTCTCCGGGGGGAAGGCGCTCGAGGCGCGGGCGGTGAGCCGGGCGGGAAGCGTGCTTGCGGCGCTCGCCCGACGGATGCCGACGCTCGCCCATCGCCGGGAGACTGGGGGGATCGTCGATGTGCCGCTTGCGAGTGTGGCCGTGGGGGATGTCGTCGTCGTCCTCCCCCACGAGATCTGCCCGGTCGACGGCGAGGTGGTGGCCGGGCACGGGACGATGGACGAGAGCTATCTCACCGGCGAGCCCTGGCAGATGCAAAAGGCGCCGGGCGTGGCGGTGTTGTCGGGAGCGATCAATGGCCAAGGAGCGCTCGAGGTGCGCGCCGAGCGGGTGGCGGGAGACAGCCGCTATGCCCGGATCGTCGATGTTCTCCGGGCGAGCGAGGAGCATCGCCCCCGCCTCCGCCGGCTCGCCGATTCGCTCGGCGCCCTCTACACGCCGCTGGCGCTCGCCGTGGCCACCGCGGCATGGTGGGCCAGCGGCGATGCGACCAGGTTCCTTGCCGTCCTCGTCGTCGCCACCCCCTGCCCGCTCCTGATCGCGATTCCGGTGGCGATCATCGGCGCGGTGTCACTGGCGGCCCGGCGCGGGATCGTCGTCCGCGATCCGGCGATCCTCGAACGGCTCGCCACCTGCCGGACGGGGATCTTCGACAAGACCGGCACGCTCACCTACGGCACGCCCCACCTCACCGAGGTCGTCGCGCTCGGGACCATCGACCGCGACGAGATCCTCCGCCTCGCCGCCGCCCTCGAGGCCTATTCGAAGCATCCCCTCGCCGCGGCGGTGACGGAGGCGGCGGCCGATCTCGGCGGCGCGCTGGCAGTCGAGGAGGTGTCGGAGCGACCGGGGCAGGGGCTCACGGGGCGCGTGGGCCCCACGGGGGCGACCCGCGAGGTGGCGATCACGAGCCGGACGAAACTCGCCGCCGTCGCCGGCGCCGACGGGCTGCCAGCCGCGGCCGGGGGGCTTGAGTGTGTCGTCGTCGTCGAAGGTCTACCCGTCGGCCTGCTCCGCTTCCACGACCGCCCGCGGAAGGATGGCGCCACGTTCGTCGAGCACCTCGGGCCGGCCCACGGGCTCAAGCGCGTGATGCTCGTTTCGGGCGACCGCGAGAGCGAGGTGAAGTGGCTCGCGGAGCATGTCGGGATCAAGGAGGTCCACGCCGGCATTTCCCCCGAGGGAAAGCTGCGGATCGTCGAAGAGGCGACGAAGCTCGCACCGACGCTGTTTGTCGGCGATGGAATCAACGACGCGCCGGCGCTCGCGGCGGCCACCGTCGGGATCGCGATGGGAACGGCCAACGACGTCACCGGCGAGGCTGCCGGCGCCGTGGTCATGGATTCGGCCCTCGAGCGGGTGGACGAGCTTTTCCACATCGGCAAACGCCTCCGCGCCATCGCGCTAGAAAGCGCCGTCGGCGGCATGGCGGCGAGCCTCGTGGGGATGGGATTCGCAGCGGCGGGGCTCCTTTCGCCGGCGCTCGGGGCGCTCGTCCAGGAGGCGATCGACGTCTTCGCCGTCCTCAATGCCCTCCGCGTGGGGCACGACAACGGCCAACTCACCGACTATGGCGACGGCCCCGGCCGCCGCGGCGAGTGACGTCAAGCGTCGGTCGACCTGTCAGTCGATCCGCTGCCCGGCCTTCGCATCGCGGAACGGCGCGCCCGGCCGGAGGGCTCGCTCGGCGACTCCAGCCGCGGCCGATCCGCCGAGCCACAGCGCGGCACCGGCCAGGGCCCCGGTCAGCATCGCCGCCGGCCCCGCGGCGGCGGTGGCTGCGGCACAGACTGCGGCGCTCGTCGCCAATCCGGCCGACTCCCCTGCCCGGCGGCTGCGCTGGGACGAGTGGCCCGCCTGATGAGCGCCCCATTCGGCCGCCATCGCCGCCCCTTCGGCGACGAGCGTCGCGGGGAGGAGCGTGCGGAGGCCGAAGCGGACCGTCGTGCCGAGCGCGGTGCGGATCACCACCCGTTCGGCAGCTCCGGCCGCGGCCCGCGCGGCGACCACGGCCGCCACCCGGGCTGCGGCACTGCCGACCCGCGAGGCGAGGAGATCGACCTGACGGCTCCCGCGCTCCCCGGTGGCGCACCAGGTGGCGAAGTGCTCGCAGTTCTCCACCACCGGGCAGTAGCCGTCGCGGCCGACGAGCGACAGAGCCCGCTCGGCGACTTCGTCGGGGGTGTAGCGCGGGGGCGGATCGTCGATCACGCGGATCGGGGCACCGGCGGCAAACTCCCCCGCGCTTGTCCGGGCGACCTTGCCGCCCTCGAAGATCCGCTCCGGATCGTCGGGCCGGGCGTGAACGACGGTGCCGTCCCCGAGATCGATGCCGTGATGGGTGTAGGTGACCGTCGAGCCGGCGAACCGGCGAACTACCGCGATCCTGTCGCCCCGTGCCATCGATTCCTCCCGTGAGATCTGCCGCAAGCCAGCCGCTGACCAGAGGGGCTTTTAGAGCTCACCCCGGGCCCGGGAAAGTTTACGTCTCCGGCGGTGGGCCGGTTCGGAAGGGGCGTGTGGCGGCCGTTTTGCGCCGGTTCGGTGAGCCGGGCACCCGAGGTCAGTCGGCCCGCATCCGCTGGCGGAAGTACTTGAGCCCAGGGAAGAAGAAGCACGCCGCGCTCACCACCCCGAAGATGATGTGGGCATGTTCGGGGAACTTGCACATCACCAAGGCCGTGGCGAACAGCGCCGCGGCCTGGACGTAAAACGCCCCGGAGAGAATCCCGGCCTTCGCGAAGAATGCCAGCCCCGCCACGAGCGCCAACACCGGCGAGAGCGTGAGCACCGGCAGATGCATGAGATCCTCGACCCAGAACAGAAGCACGCTGCAGATCACGCTCCCGCCCCAGATGTGGGCGATCTGCCGCTCCACCGCCGTGACCGGGCCGTTGCGGTGACGCAGCGCCCAGAAGATCGGCGCCCACAGCGCGAGGCCGCCGGCCCAGAGGACGAGGTAGGGCCAGCGCGTCGTCACCCCCTGCCAAGCGAGAACGTCGGTGGTCACCGAGAGGGCGAGGAGGACGACCGAATGCCACATCCAGAGGAGGCCCCAGTTCTCGAGGACGACCGCGTGGTGGGTCTCCCGGAAGAGGCGTGAGACGACGTCGGCGAGGCCGCCACGGCGGGCGGCGACCGGCTCGCCGGCAAGATACGCGCGGAGGTCGTCAGCAAGGTCGCCAGCGGAGGCGTAGCGAAGGTCGGCCGGCTTTTGGAGGGTTTTCAGGGCGATCAATTCGAGGTCGCGGTCGACGCGCCGATCGATCGAGCGCGGCACCGGCGGATCGGATTCGAGCACCGCCAGAAGCGTGTCCATCGGGCTCGAGCCCTGGAACGGCGGGCGGCCGGTGAGCATCTGGTAGAGGATCGCGCCGAGGCTCCAGACGTCGCTGGCCGGGCCGACGTCGCCGCGGCTGCCGGCCGCCTGCTCCGGCGACATGTAACAGGGGGTGCCGAGGATGGCGCCGGTGTGGGTGACCGACGCATCGGCCTCCAGACGCTTGGCCAGCCCGAAGTCGGAGACACGCGGCGCACCGTCGAGATCGATGAGGATGTTCGAGGGCTTGAGGTCGCGATGGAGGACGCCGCGCGAGTGGGCCACTTGGACGGCCTCGGCGACCTGCGCCAGGAGCGTGGCGGTCTCGCGCGCGGGGATCGGCCCGGCGGCGAGACGGCGGGCGAGCGTCGTCCCTTCGACGTATTGCATCGAGTAGAAGGGATGGCCGTCGTGCTGACCGACCTCGAACACCGACACGATGCCTGGATGGTCGAGCCGGGCCGCCGCCTCGGCCTCGCTGCGGAACCGAGCGAGATCAGCGGCCGAGGCGAGTTCGCGACGGAGGAGCATCTTCACCGCCACGATCCGCCCGAGGCTCAGCTGCCGCGCCCGGTAGACAACTCCCATCCCGCCGCGGCCGACCTCCTCGAGGAGTTCGTAATCGCCGAACAGGGCCGGCAGCGCCATCGCTCCCGGCATCACGGCGTCGTCGGAGGCCGGAGGGAGGGGGGCGACACTCGGGGCCGTGGTGCGGGTCGAGCCGGCGCCGCGATCGATCGGTGGGGTGAAGATCGCCGACTCCCGCGCCACCGCGTCGGTGACCATCATCGCCGCGAACAGCTCGCGAAGCTGGGGGGCGAGATCGGGGTGGGAGCGGACGAGGGAGTCGAGGCGACCGGGATCGTCGCCATGGTCGGCCAGTTCGTCGAGGAGCGCGGCAAGCCTGGTTTCCTGGGCGGCGGAGAGGGGCTCGTCAACGGCACGGCGCCGCCCCTGAAGGCGATTTTGGCGGATCGCCCCCCCGGCCGTGCCCCGTTCCCCGCGTGCCGTCATCGTCGTGTTCCGTCGCTGGTGGTGCGAGTATGAAATCCGCCCTTCTCGGTCCTGCATCGTAGGGGGGCTGGCCGGACTGGCCATGGCCGGCGGCTCACCCCCCGTCGCCGTCCCCATCGTCCCCGCCGTCGAGGAGGATCCGGAGCCGGCGCATGGCGCGGAGGTAGCGCATCCCGGCTGCGGGCTTGGAAAGACCCAAGACGTCGGCCGCCTCGGCGGTGGAGAGATGCTCGAAGTGCCGGAGGAGGACGATCCGCCGATCGCCGTCATCGAGCTGCTCGACGGCCGCAGCGAAGCGACGCTCGAGCTCGTGCCAGGTAGCCGCGGCGGCGGGGGTCAGTTCGCGGTCGGCCAGCCCCGCGACGCCGTCGGGGGAGGAGTGATCGCTGTCCGCGGGGCCGGCGAGCGAGACTTCGCGATCGAGGCTCCGCGACGCGGCGACGCGATGGCGGCGGTGGGCATCGATCAGGCGGTCGCGGGCCATGTGCCGCAGCCAGAGTTGGAACGGCATCGTCGGGTTGGCGAGGTAGTCGCCAAGCCGGCGGTTGGCCTCGAGCATGACGTCTTGAACGATGTCGCTGGCATCGACGCGCCGCTGCATGACCCGGTCCATTCGCCGGTCGACCATCCGGCGGATGGCGTCGCGGTGGCGGGCGAGGAGGCCGTTGACGGCGTCGTCGTCCCCCTCGCGAACGCGGTCGAGGAGGATCTGGGTGGGGGGGCCATCCCGCCACGGCGTGGCGCCGGGCGGAGCCGTCGGTGGACCCCCGTCGGCCCCGCGGCCCGCGGCGGCATCCTCGTCGTCCGGCGCATGGCCGGGATTGCCTGACGGCACGTTCATGCGGTTCCTCTGCTCCACTCCATAGTACCAATGTGTCGAGAGGGCGGGGGCTGCGGACGCCCGAGGGTTTTTTTGACCGGGTGGTTTCCGTGATCCATAATCGCCGGCGGTTCAAGGACAGACCGCTGCCTGCCGCCACCGGACGCGGCAATCCGTCAACGGACTGTTATTCGTGGACGTCGCCCTGTTCGAGGCATGTTCGACCCGCGATCCGGGGCCTTGTTGCCCCGGTGCCTGCTCCTCCTCGATGGGGAGTGGGTCGTCGGTGTCTGCCGGTCGCGATGACTTTTCCACGGCAGTCCGGCCTCGCGATCGCTCCGGCCGTCGTCCCGGCAGGCTCAGCCGACTCGCCGCGATGCTCGCTGTGCTTGCTGTCGCTCCGGCGATGTCGATGGCGCAGGTCGTGCCGGTGGTCGTGCCGGTGTACGGGCAGGATGATTCCGGCGCGGCGATCGCCCCCGAGCCAGATCCTTCCATGCTGCCGGCGGTCGTGCCGGCGCCAGCGGCCCCGGCTGCCGTGTCGCCCCGGGGTCGCGGTGCCGCGGTGCCGGTGGGGCCGACCGTCGCCCTCCCCGCGCCCCAGGCCGCC
>JBIIQL010000233.1:0-6083 GCA_044342095.1 Pirellulales bacterium | reverse complement strand
ATCTCTCGCTGGGTCTCTTCGAGGCGAGATGGGGCCGCGATCGACGCCGGGGGCGCGGGAAAGAGTTCGTCGGGGAGCGAGTGCATCCTTCCGAGGGCTGCCACGAGGGCCATGGCCCTCCCCGGCCACGGGCCATCCGGCAGAAGCGCATCGTCTGCCCGGCCGATCGACGCGAGGAAGTCGACGCACGCCAGGAGGACGTCGGCATGCTCGGGGCGAACCTGGATCTCGCCCCGGCCGGCGGCAACGAAACAGTCTTCGAGGGCGTGAGCCACTTCGACGGCCGGTTCGACGCCGACGATGCGGGCGGCTCCCTTGAGCGAGTGCGCGGCGCGCATCATCGCCTCGATGGTCTGGGGAGACAGATCGAGTCGTTCGATGGCAAGGACCCCGGCCGACAATACGGCGGTCTGCGTGTCGGCCTCGAGCCGAAACAGTTCGAGCATGGAAAAACCGCTCAAATCCTCCGCCACGGCATGCTCCTTTCTGTTTCGGGTCCGACAACGTAGGGAAGGATCAGGTCGAACGGACCCGGTCATTGAGGCCGTCGAGCAAACGGGTTTCGTCGAGGATGCCCACCATCACGCCCTGCCAATCGAACAGCGCCTGGCAGAACCGGGCCCCCGACTGACTGACCGTCGCGGGAACCGCACGGAGCGTGGCCTGCGCGACGCGGATCACGCCGGCAACCTGATCGACGGGGAAGACCCAGCGGTCGGGGCCGTGGCGTCCGGGCCGTTCGACGACAAGCAGGCGGCGGAGATCCGGATCGTCGATTCGGATCGAATCGGCTGGCGGTAGCTTCTGTCCTGGAGCGGTCCCCTCGATGCCCAGCAGCCGCTGCACGGAGACGCACAACTGAAGCTGACCGCGGATGTTCACGAGGCCGTCGAGCACGCCATTGGTCCGGTGAGGCACCCGATGGCAACGCCGCTCCTTGGTGACCTCGACGAGCACGGTCGTCGGAAGCGCAAGCCATTCCTCGGCGAGCCGGAAAACGAGGACGCTGACAACCTCGAGATCGCGGCGGGCACCACGTTCCTCGAGGATCCCCGACCATGACTCGAGATAGCCGATCGGCGCCAGGCGATCGAAGAAAGCCCTCGCCGCCTCGGCCATGACCGGACAATTGCGGCAGTGGATGTAGGCCTCGAGTTCCCGGCAACTCCTGTCGCCGGTGACGCCGATCCGTCGCCAACACTCCTCCCGGTCGGCCGGCTCGGCTACCGCCGAAGGAAGGACTTCGAGCGCCTCCGGGGAATGCGGGGGCAGATCGCCCGGGGCTGCCGGGGGAGATGTGGGATGCCTCGTGGGATGGCCGGAGGAAGCGTCGATCATCGGTCTCCCTTCCGTTCCACGACCCGGAGGGCCGAACGCCGGTACTGTTCGGCCTGGCCACGGTCACCACGCTGCTCGGCCAGCAGGGAAAGGGCGAGGAGGGCCTCGTCGTGGGCGCCGTCGAGGTAGAGGGTCTTGTGGAAGCAGTCCTCGGCCAGTTCCAGGCTACCGGAAGACTGGTGCATGATTCCGGCGATGAAGAACAACTCCGCCGACGGACCGAGGTCTTTCTGGGCCGTTTCGCACAGGGCGATCGCTTCGTTGAATCTCCGCGCGTTGGCCAAGGCGTTGACCTCGGCCAGCGTCAGGGAAACGCTTTGGGGCCTTGATTCGGTGGCGGCGTCTTCGGGACGGGGAGGCGGAGTCGGTGCGGGTGGGCCGGCGAGGCCCTGACCTTCGAGTGAACGGGGAGGGTGTGGTCGTGGTGTCGAGGTCGGATGTGATGCGGAACGGGCGCGGGCCGGCGGGAGGAGAACGCGCGGAGCGGTGGCGGACGTTGGGCGCCGCTGGAGGGAACCGGGGCCCGCGGTCAGCGACGGCCAGCGGGAGGTCTCCCCGGACCCTCCCCTCCGGAGCGTGAACGTGGATCCGGCGGAGTCCGCCACCCAATTCCCCTGGAGGATCGCGGGTTCCGCTGCCCCAAGCACGACGATGCCATCCGGCTTGAGGAGCCGATCGATCGATCGCTCCACGGCTGCCCGGGCGTCGGGAGTCAGGTAGATGAGGAGATTCCGGCAGAACACGATGTCATACGGGGCCCTTCCGGAGTCGAGGGCCCCTGATACGAACGACTCTTCGAGGATGTTGGCCCATGCGAAACGGATGCAGCGCGACACCGCTTCGTCGAGAACCGCGCTGCCCCCGTCCATCCTGAACCAGCGGTCGCGGAAACCGCTGTCGGCATTTCGGAACGCGTTCGGGGAATAACGCGCGGTCTGCGCTTTGGACAGGGCGACCCGGCTGATGTCGATGGCATCGATGCGGAATTGCTCCGGGCGAAGTCCGGAGTCGAGGAGCGCCATCGCGATCGAATAGGGCTCCTCTCCTGCGGCGCACGGGGCACTGAGAATCCTCACCGGATCGCCGGGGCGGGCCGCGATCCTCGCCGAGACGAATCGCCGGAGATGGTCGTAGACCTGCTGATCACGAAAGAACCAACTCTCCGCGACGACGACCTCCTCGACGAGGCGATCCCGCTCCGTTCTGTCGGTCTCGACCAACCGGACGAAGGCCTGGAGGTCGTCGATCCCCAGCGAGAGCATCCGCAGGCGGACGGCACGGCGAATCGCCGCTTCTCCGATGCTGTGGGGATCGAGGCCGATCCAGCGTCGGAGCACCTCCTCGGCCGCGGTGGAAGGCAAGGCGGGGATCTCATTCATGGCGATGGCGGCTCCGGGGCAGCCGCAAACAGACCCGAAGCGAGTTCTGCCGGGAGCAGGTTCTCGACGATGAGCATGTGCACCGTCTGACCGTTCAGACGAAGGATTCTCCCCAAGTAGGGGGAATTTTCCAGATGCATCGTTGGAAACACCGTGTCGACGTCGTCGGAACGGAGCGTCGAGACCATGTTCTCGGCGACGATGCCCAACCGGGCCTTCGGCGTTGGCTGCGTGGTTTCAGACCGTCCCCGCCACGGAAACTCGACCACCAGCAGCCTCGTGCTCAGCCGACGGGCAGAGAAATCGTCGGTAAGCCGCTTGGCGAGATCGACGACCGGGATCAGCCTCCCCCGGTAGTCGACGACGCCCAGGACGTAATCGGGGAGTGATGGGACCGCGCGAACCGGCACTGCGGGCAGGACCTCCACGACGCACGTGGCCTCGATGGCGTAGGTCTGTCCTCCGGCGGTGAAGGTGAGGAGTTGCATGGTGGCGGGGCCCGGCGATCGCGATCGGTGTTGGAAAGCGATCAGATCGTGAACCTGGACACCTCCTCCTTGAGGTCGCCGACCGCCTCGCGGAGGTGGATCGTGGCACCGTTGAAGTCGTTGAGCGATTCCGCCGTCCTCGCCGCCCCTTCGGCCAGCCGCACCATCGCTTCGCGGATCTGCTCAGCGCCCTGTGACTGAGCCCTCATCCCCTCGGTGACCTGGCCGAAGCGTCCGGAGATTCCTTGTACGGCGGAGATGATGTCACCGAGTCGGGCCGAGATCTCGCCGATCTCGCTGACGCCGCCGCGCACCTGCTCGCTGAACTTGTCCATCTCCATCACACCCGCCGAAACGGCGTTTTGCATCTCCTTCACCATGCGCTCGATGTCGAGCGATGCCACGGCTGTCTGGTCGGCGAGTCGCCGGATCTCGCGGGCCACGACGAGGAACCCGAGGCCGTATTCCCCCGCCTTCTCCGCTTCGATGGCGGCGTTGATCGACAAGAGGTTCGTCTGATCGGCCACCTTCGCGATCGTGGTCACGGCGAGATTGATGTGGGCTGCCCGCTCGCTGATCACGGCGAGTTTCGCGCTGAAGGAGGTCGTGCTGTCGGCGAGGTGACGCATGGTGCCGTCCATGCTGGCGAGATTGACGCGGCCGCCGGCGGCCATGTCCCCGGTGTGCGCGGCCATGTCGTTGACTTCCGTCATCGTCCGTACGAGTTCCTGGCTCGTCACGGTGATCTGCTTCACCGCCGCCACCGCCTGACTCGTCGATGCACCGTAGTCGGCGATCACCTGCTGCTGCTCGGCGCTCGTGGCCTGCATCGCCGTGGCCGTGGAGATCAGTGCCACCGAGGACTTTTGGATCCGGCCGATGAGGCCGCGGAGATCGTTCGTCATCGTCTGGATCGCGGTCAGGAGGGCGCCGGTTTCATCGTCGGAGTGGCCGACGACATTCCCTCGCAGGTCACCGGCCGCGACTTGCCTGGCGATGTGGACCGCGGTGCGGATCGGGTTGGAAATCGTTCGGGCGACGACGAATGCCGCCAGGGTCACTCCGGCGATCGTGGCGACGGACAGGCCGATGACGAGAGCCCGCTGAAAATCGACGAGCGAGAAGGCCTCCCTGGCATCCTGTTTCACCGTCATGCCCCAGCGATAACTGGGAAGATGACACCAGGCTGCCACGACCCTGCGTCCACGATAATCGGTGATGACCCCCTCGCCACGTTCTCCGGCAGCGGCGGCCGGGAGGGCCGTCCCTCGTTCCGAGGTGGCGGGGATCCGCATCCGAAAGGCCGCTTCGGGCACGTGTCTGATGGGCGCCGTGACGAGGATATCGTCACCCGACCGGAGGCCGACGACGATCTCCCCGGTCTTGCCGAGTCCTGCAAAGGCGTCGAGCGCGGCGAAGATCCGCTCGGTGCCGAACCCCAGGGCCAAAACACCCACCAACCGGCCTCCTTCGAGGATCGGGCCGACTGCGAAGGCGAGCGGCCTTTGGGACGATCCGTAAGTCTGGAAGCCGGTCAGGTCGGCCTGGAGAAGCGAACGCGCCCGCGTGAAGCCCGAGGCGAGTTCCGACGTGGCCAGTCCCCCGCCGAGCAACGAGGAGCCAACCGGCAGGAGGTCGTCCCCGGAGTGGACGATGCGGCCATCGGCATCGATGAGCACGGCGTGCGAGAATGCCATCGACGAGGCGAGCGCGTCGAGATAGCCGGTGTCAACGTGCTCGCCATCCGAACCGTCATCGGCCGATCGGAGGGCCCGGACGAGGTCCGGCGCCTGGCTGAGGGCGGCGACATCACGAATCCGTTCGGCGGCGTCGTTTTCGAGTTCGGCCGCCTTCGTGACGGCGATGCGGGCAAGATTGGCATGGACGGAATCCTCCATCGTCCGGGTCGCCAGACGAGCCGTCGTCGCCGTGAGGATCGCGCAGGGCACCAGCGCGATGATGAGGAACCAAAAGAGCAGTCTGCCGACGATCGACCGCTTCGCGGTATTCGCGGTCGGGAGGACGCGTGGGGAACTCATGGTGTGGCCCCCGGCCGGGGGTCGGAAGACGGGGGAGCGCGACGGGCGGCTTTCTCCCGTTGGACAGAAACCAGGAACTTGGTCCACTCGGGACGCGATCGCGTCGCCGGGAACGGCGTCGGACGCGTCGGCCCCCGCGTCGACCAGAGTGTGTCGACCTGACCGTCCGAACGGATCCTCCCGACCGAGAGGTTGCGCCAGGCGTGTCGGCTGTCGGGATCGACGGCGATCACGCCCTCCGGGCTCGAAAGGGTCTGGTGGCTGATCGTCGAACGGACCGTCGAGACGTCGGCAGAGCCGGCCCCTTTGACCGCCTCCGCCCAAAGGCGAACGGCACTGTAAGCGGCCATGGCCTGCTCCGATATCGGATGGTCGCTTCCCGATGTCGGCGTGAGAGCGCGGACGGACGCGGGATCTGGCGCCCGGTTGTTGCCTTGGAAGGAGTTTGCGACCACGTAGTTGCCCGTGACATCGTCCCGCGGCATGGCACGCAGCTCGTCCTCGTTGACGGTGAAGATCATCACGGGAAGATCTGCGGGGCGGACACCGGCCTCACGGAGTTGGCGAAGCAACGCCGCCGTCGGGTCGCCGCCGAGGAGGCTGAACACGATGTCGGGCTTCGAGGAGCCGATCGCCTGGATCGTCGATGCCACGTCGAGACTTCCGGTCGGGAGGTACTCCTCCCCGACCAGCGTGGCACCGATGCCCACGAGTTGGTCTCCGAGGAACGCCCCCGCCGACCTCGACCATGGATCGTCGGTGCCGATGAGAAAGAAACGACGAGCGGACATCGTCTCCTGGCTCCACGCCACCGCGGGGGCCACCTGCTGGTTCGGCAG
>JBIIQL010000007.1:0-19914 GCA_044342095.1 Pirellulales bacterium | reverse complement strand
CTGCGTGGACACTACTCCGTGCTCATGGTCACCCACAACATGCAGCAGGCGAGTCGCTCGAGCGACTACACTGCCTTCATGTATCTCGGACGGCTGATCGAATACGGCCCGACGACCGACATCTTCACCAAACCGGTGCTCCGCGAGACCGAGGCCTACGTCACCGGGCGGTTCGGTTGAGTCCGGCGCGTCACGTTCGCTGTAGGGACTTTCCAGCGGAGGCTCCCGGAGGGAGGCATTGATGACCCGGCACATCGAGCGGCAGATCGGCGGTCTGAAAGAGAAGATCCGCCGCGTCGGCACCGTCGTCGAAGAGGCGATCTCCAAATCGATTTCGGCGGTCATCAATCGCGACGTCCAACTCGCGCAGCGCGTCCTCGCCAACGACGAGGCGATCGACCGGATGGAGGTCGAGGTCGAGGAGGAATGTCTCAAGATCCTCGCGCTCTACCAGCCGGTGGCGGCCGATCTCCGCTTCGTCGTCGCGGTTCTCAAGATCAACAACGATCTCGAGCGGATGGGCGACTTGGCGAAGAACATCGCCAAACGCGTCGCCCAACTCGAAGGCGCGGGGCCGTTGGAATTGCCTCCGGAGATCCGCACCATGGCGATGCAGGCCGAGGAGATGGTGCGGGAATGTCTGGCGGCGGTGATCGATGGCGACCCGGTCCTGGCGCGGAGGATCCGCGAGCAGGACGACGTCGTCGACGAGGCTCGCCAGAAGGTCCGCAAGCGGATCCTCGCCGGCATCAAGGAGCACCCGGAGAACGTCGAGTCGCTCCTCCGCATCAACTCGATCACGAAGCACATCGAGCGGATCGCCGACATGGCGACGAATGTCGCCGAGGATGTGATCTACATGGTCGAGGGGGACATCGTCCGCCACCGGCCCGAGGAGTGATCGGCTTCCGGGAACCGTGGCGGGACTGGTCGCGTCGGCCTTCTCGGCGCGACGGGGCGGGATGGTTTGCAGGGGCCGATTGGGGCTGGATCCCGCGAGGCGGCCCTCGGCTCCCGATCGCCGAGGGGTGAAACGGTCGTTTTTCCGGCACAAACGCCGGTGGGCGACCGCTCCTCTGGCGTGGTACGCTCTCCGCACTTGACCCCCGGGGCACCGCCGTCGCCATCCCGGTTCGACGCGTTTCCCGCCAATCCACCAACCGATGGTTCACGACCGTCGATAGCGTGAAGGGCCCGACATGCCGATGCGCTCCCCCGTCGCGACCATGCTTTGCCCTGCCGCTTTCCGTCGATCGTCGCGGGGCTCGGGATTCGCCCGCCGGTCGGGTGGCAGGATCCGCTGCTGGGTCGCCGCTTGGGTGTCGCTGCTGGTCACGGCGCCTTTCATCGCCTCGGCTCAGGTGCTTCCGCCGCCGCTTCCCCCCGGCGTCACCGTCCCTCCACCGGCCGGAGCCGTACCGGTCGCCCCGCCCGTCGGTGTTCCACAGCCGCTGGCCGCGCCCCCTGCCCTCGGGGTGCCGCAGCCTTTTCCGCAGGCTCCGCTGCCCGCGCAGGCCCCCCTGCCGGTAGCCCCTTCGGCCGCCGCCGTGATCCCCGGTCAGGATCCGGTCCTCGTCAACATCACCGGGCCGTTGGCCGCCAAGCTCGGTGAGAAGGTCTCGTTCGAAGTCGAGTTGGTGAATCGATCGGGCCGGCCGCTCACCGGCCTACGGGTCGTCGATTACTTCGACCGGGGTTTCCATCATGAAGCATCGGCCAGTCCGATCGAGCAGCGTGGAACGATCGACATGGCCGCGGGGACGTCGCGCCGATTGACCCTCGACTTCCTCACCGACGAACCGGGGCGACAGTGTCATCGGGTCGAGATCCTCGACCAGGCCCACACCTTCATGGGAGGCGCCACCGAGTGCGTCCTCGTCACCGCCCCGGCGGCCGCCGTGGCAGCTGCGCCGGCCGTTCCGGTGGCGCCTGCCCCGGTGCCGACGCCGGCTCCGGTGGTGGCTCCGCCGCCGGTCGCACCCGCCCCGACGGCGTCGGTGGTCGTGCCGGCGCCGGTGGCCGCGGTGATTCCTCCGGCGGCGGCGATTCCCGCCCGTCCCCCGATGACCGCGACGGCGCCCCCGGCCGCCCCGTCGTTCGAACTCGACATGAGCGGGCCCCCGGAGATCCTCGAAGGGGGCGTGGGTGAGTTCAAGGCGACGGTGCGGAACACCGGCAACGCTCCTTCCGGCCCGACGACGCTCGAGCTGACCTGGGATCCGATCTACACGCCCCTCGAAGGCTCCACCGGCCTCGTTCTCGGCACGAACACCGTCTCTTGGACGTTGCCGCCGATCGAGCCGCGGGGCGGAGAGACACGGCAGATCAATCTCACCCCCAAGTTGCCGGCCGGTTCCCGGGGGGGCCAAGCCTCGCGGGCGAAGGTCAAGGCGATCCTCTCGCAGAGCTCCACCGGGGTGATGGTGGCCGACGAATCTTTCGTCCTCATCCGCTCAAACGCTCCTCCCCTGCGGACGCCGCGGGAGGCCGGGGTGCGGGTCTCCATCGCCGACTGTGACGATCCGGTCCAGGACGGGGGCTCGACGCGGATCGTCTGTACGGTGACCAACGACGGCACCCAGGCTTCCGGCCGGCTGCGGCTGGTCGTCAATCTCCCCAGCCAAGGCCGCGTCATCGGTGATCCGATCCCGCCGCGGGTAACGACCGAGGGGCAGACGCTGACGTTCGACGGGATCAATTCGATCCCCCCCGGGGGGCACTCGACGTTCGAGGTCACCTACAAGCTCCCCGCCGGAACAGGCGCCCGTGCCACTGCCGTGGCGACGCTCTCCGGCGATGACCTCGAGGGGCGGGCCGAGTCGGAATGCACGACGACCTTCCTCGGACCCTGACGCGAATGCCGGTAGGATCGTTGCGACCGGGGCAAACGGTTTCGTCGCCCCATCGAGGTGGGGCGTGTGATCCCGGGGCCGATGGAGAGATGGTGGGGGTGTTTTCCTCCGTCGTCTTCGCTGGCCCCGTTCACCATGATCGTCGTCACCGCCAACTGGGAGATCGGTGACGGCTCCCTCTGGCCTGGGCCCGCCGCCGGGATCATCGGGAGCTTCCGTGCCGAAGTCGCCCGAGCTGCACTTCGTGCCGGTTGGCAGAGCGACGGCCGCTACGAACCCGTGCCGCGGGTCGATGTCGTCTTTGCCGGCGACACCTTCGACTGGCTCGCCTCGCGCGAATGGCTCGGCCCCGCCCGACCGTGGCAGTGTGGTGTCAAAGCCCGGGCCATCCGCGAGCGCGTCGTGGCCGGGACGTTCCGCGCCGGACGGGGCGTGATCCGCGGCATGCTGGCGATGGCTCGCCGCGGGATCGAGGTTTCCCGGGCCGACCGGTATGGCCGACCGACTCCCGGTGCGCTCGTCCGCGTCCCGGTGGGGCTCTCGATCCTCGAAGGCAACCTCGATCCCGGGTTCGGCTGGGAGGCCGCCCGCACGTCGGCCGAACGGACCGGGATTGGCGTCGGCGCGGCGTGGGACGCCCGTGGTGTTCGGGTGACCCACGGCGACGGCACCGATCCGATCTGGATGGTGGATCGGGGCTCGTCGACCGGCGGGGTGCCGAGCCTCGGGGAGATCCTCCGCGTCGATCTCCTCGCCCGCTTCGCGGCCTCGCCTGCGATCGCGGCGATCGAGCCCGACGCGCGGCGCCTGCTCCTCACCGCCCTGCGGGCGGCCCATCCCCTCGCCCTTGCCGACACGGTCGCGGCATGGTTCGGCTCCGGTCGCGCGCCGTCCACGGCCGACGGCATTCGGGACGAATGGCTGCGGAGCGTGGCGGCTTGGCACCGCGCGGCGCGGGGCTCCGGGCTCTCCGCGGCAGGGCCGTGGAGCGAGGCCCCGTTCGACGTCGTCGATGCCCTCGCCGGCCGGCTTGCCGTGATTGACCGTCGTGCCACGGCCGGTCGTCCCCTGTCGGGAGGCATCGATCACCTCGCCGATCTCCTCGGGGCTTCGCCGCCGATCGCCACGGTCGGGGCAGGTCGCGGCTGCCTCGTCCTCGGGCATACGGCGCTGGATGCCTCCGGCCCCCTCGGGACCCACCGCGTGATCGGCCTGGGGGCAAGGTTGGGCGTCGATCGCGACCGCGATGGCGTCCTTCCCGGTGTCCGTGAAATCTCCCTGCATCCGAGCACGCCGCGGTTCCCGGTGACGGCGCTGTTCACCGATCGCGGGCAGGGCCCGATGGCGGTCTCTTCCCTCGGTGACCCTGTGGCAGAATGGGCAGAGACCGGGCGGCAGTGCGGATGGTCGCCAAGGCAGGCCGACGCCGGAGCGTGGATCGTCGAGGCAGCGTGAACCTCCGTGCGGCCGGAAAACAACCATGGGCAATCTCTTCTTCGACGTCTCCCTCCATCCGCTCCCCGACGGTGCGGTCGCCGGTTCCCCACTTGTCGATCCGCGGGGAACGTGGCCGACGATCGTGCCCCCTGCCGAAGCGGCGGGCCTGACGATGACGAGCGATTTCGAGCTGGCGCTCGAGCGCCTGGCCGCGCTCGAGCGAGCGTTTGTCGAGCCTGACGGGTCGTTCGTGTGGGTGGGGCCGGGGGGCGAGGGACGCTGGCAGATCGATGGCAATGCCTACGAACGCCACGGCCGCGTCCTCGTCGTGGAGACGAAGGGGAACTGCCCCGAGGACGTTCTCGACCGCTTTTTGGCGGTCTGGGGTTGGCCGACGCAGGCTCTGGCCGTGCAGTTGGTGCGGGCCGGCGTGTTCGTCGACGAGCCGACCTTCCGCCGCCACGCCGCGTCGCAGCCAGGCTGACCGGCCCATCCCGTGCTCGCGGCACCGCGAGCGGTTGGATGGCGCAGACTCTGCGGGGGCGAAGGCCTGCGGCTGTGGCAGACTCTTCCGGCGGCGGACCGATTCCGCGCGGTGTCTCGGTCGTCTGCCGATACGACGAATGGGGGTACAAACCCCGGTGGAACGTTCGTCACCTCGGTCGGAGTCTGCGGGCATGAAAATGAACAACGGCATGCGGGGCGGGAATCGGTTCGGCCGCTGGCTGTGGATCGGCGTCACCTGTCTGCCGACGGTGGCGATCCCCGGGCTCGTGACGCTCCCGGGCACCACCGCGACGCTTCTCCGGGCCGATGAACCGCTCGGCGTGGCAGCCTCCTACGGCGCGGGCGTCCATGCCTACTACGACGGCAATTACCAGACTGCCTACGACGCGCTCACCGCCGCCATCGAGGCCGGTACGCTCGATCCGCGGGCCTATTACTACCGCGGCCTGACGTCGATCAAGCTCGGCAAGATCGACGACGAGATCAACGGTGACTTCGCCGAAGGGGCCAGTCGCGAGACGATGGGGCGCGGCGGGATCTCGATCTCGCGGTCGCTCGAACGCGTCCAGGGGCGCGACCGCCAGCGGCTCGAAGCCTATCGGCAGCGGGCCCGTGTCGCCGCCGTGCAGCGTGACGAGGCGGCGATTCGGCAACGCTACATCGGGGTTCAGGAGACCGCCCCCGACATCCTCCGCCGCCGCGTTCCCGATGCAGTGACCTCGCCGGCCGAAGCGCTGAACGCTCCGGCTCCGAAGCCGCGTGGCCCGGCGACCCGACAGGCACCCGCGCCGCGAAACGCTCCCGCCACGCCGCGCAAGGCGCCGGTCGAACCGCCCGCCGAGGACGATCCGTTCTCGGCCCCTCCGTCCGGCCGGGCCACCGATGATCCGTTCGGCGACGAACCCCTCCGCGACGATCGTCTCGACCAGCGGGACGAGCGGATGGAGGACAGCGCCGCCGAGACCGACGACGGCTTCGATCAGCGCGATCGGAACAGGGAGGAGAGCGCCGCGGAGCTCGACGATTCCTTCGACCAGCGCGATGCCCAGCAGGAACGCGAAGCCGCCGGCGGGTTTTGAGTCGTGACCGTCGCGCGTCGAAAGCCCACTTCAGGCTTCTGACGCCGGGGTCCCCGGAAACAGCCGAGGTTCTTGCCGGTTCGTTTCAGGGATTGGGTCGCCGCATCCCCTTCGCCGGATCGGCGATCCGCAGTGGAACGGCCGTTGGAACCGTCAGGGGCTCATCGTGGTGAACGCTTCAACGGCGCTCGTCGCCAGGATCGACGGTGAACTCGCCCAGGCGACGTTCGTCGATTCCCACTCGCACATCGATCCCCTCGCCCCGTCGGCGCGGACGCTGGCGGACATTCTCGGCTACCACTACTACACCGAGCTGGTTCATTCGGCCGGGGTGCCGCGGGACGCGATCCAAGGGCCGGGGCTCGACGAGGAGACGCGGATCGCGCGGATCGTCGCGGGGCTGTCGCGACTCACCAACACCATCCAGTACGCCTGGCTGATGGAGATCGCCCGCGACCTGTTCGGTTTCCAGGGGGACGCGCTCACGCCCTCCAATTGGCCCGACCTCGCCGGGAGAGTCAGGCAGCGTGCGGCCGATCCGGGGTGGACCTCGTCGGTCCTCGCGAAGAGTCGCGTCGAAGCCGTCTTCCTCACCAACGAGTTCGACGATCCCCTCGAGGGCTTCGACACGTCCCTGTGGGTGCCCTGCCTACGCGTCGACGAACTCGTCTTCCACACCGGGAAGCCGGGAGTCCTCGATCGCTTGGCCCGCACATCCGGCGTGGAGCCCGGCGACATCGACCGCCTCGGCGAGGCGGTCGCAGCGGTCGCCGATCGATTCGTGCGGAGCGGCGCGCGGGCGGCGGCGATCTCGCTCCCTCCCGACTTCCGCCCCCGCCCCATCGATGCGGCGGACGCAGCCCGGGCCCTCGCGGCGGTGCACCGGGAAGGCCTCGCCGCCCCTGTCGCCGATCGCGCGGCGCTCTCGGCCCACCTCTTCTGGACGGTCGCCGGTATCTGCCAGGAGCGTCACCTCCCCTTTGACCTCATGATCGGGGTGCGCCGGAACGTCTATCCCGGTGGCGTTCACCAGGGGCAGGATCTCCTCGACGGAAGGTTGTCGCTGGCCGACTACGCGCCGCTGTTCAATGCCTTCCCGGGGGTCAAGTTCCCGGTGTCGGTCCTCTCCCGACCGCTCAACCACGAGCTCGTCAGCTTCGCGTGGATCTTCCCCAACGTTCTCCCGTTCGGCCATTGGTGGTACGCCAACACGCCGTCGACGATTCATTCCGATCTCGAGCAGCGGATCGAGGCGGTACCGCGGACGAAGCTCCTCGGCTACTACAGCGACATGTACAAAGCGGAGTTCGGGTATCCGAAGTTCGCGATGTACCGCCGGACGCTCGCCCGCGTCCTCGCCGATCGGTTCGTGGTCGAGCGCGGATGGGAGGAGGAGCGGGCGGTCGACCTCGGGCTCGACCTCCTCGTCCGCAATCCGCGTCGCGTCTTCTACGATTCCGATCCGAGCTGAAGCCCGGCGGCGAACAGCCAGCCCCAGCCGGCGATGAGGAGCACGCCGCCGATCGGCACCACCGCGCCGAGGATCCGCAGGCCGGTGAAGGCGAGGACGGCCAAGAGCCCGCTGAAGATCAGCGTCCCGGAAAAGAAGCAGGCCCCCGAGGCCCACAGCCGTCGACGGCAAACGGCCGTCGCGGGGAGGGCGGAGGCGATGGCCACCACGAGCAGGGCCAGCGCGTGGAAGAGGGCGTAGCGGACGGCCGTCTCCCAGTTGGCAGCCTGCCCGTTGGCCTCGAAGTGGGCTTTGAGTCCGTGAGCCCCGAAGGCGCCGGCGGCGACGCCGATGCCGCCGAGGAGGGAGCCGGCGAGAAACCAGATGCGGGCCATGGAGGAAAGCCTGAGGATGCATGACGCCCCGATCGTCGCGAGGGCGTCTCGATCGAGCTTACGGCGAGGCGCGTGAGGCAAGATCGGCTGGGTGTCGGGGGAAACCGTTTCGGGGGGCCCAACTCCAGCGCCCTTTCAGGGACGGTTCACCCCGAGGAGCTTGTCCTCCTCCTCCTCCTGGATGATGATCCGCGGCGTGACCATGAGCATCAGGCTATCGGTCGTCCGCCCCATGCCGACGTTCTTGAAGAGCCGGTTGATGTAGGGGATCTTCGAGAGGATCGGCACGCCGAACTCGTTGCGTCCCTCGCGGAGACGCTTGATGCCGCCGAGGAGCACGGTGCCGCCGTCGGGTACGCTCACGGTCGTCGTCACCGACGTCGTGATGTACTCCGGCTGCTGGATCGTCGTGCCGCTCGAGCGGACGGTCTGTTCGTTCGACGTCTTGGCGTTGATACCCAGCGAGGCCCCGAGCGGGTTTTGACCCTGCTGGCCGACGCCGCCGTCGAGCCCCGACTTCTCGTCGGCACTCTTCGTCGAGGTCGAGCGGGAGCCCTCGAACTGGAACTCCTGCACCTTGCCGATCTGCGAGAAGCGGGGGATGAGGGTGAGGCGGACGAACCGTCGATCGTTGGAGACGACGGCCTGGACGTTGACGCTCGTGCCCTCGTTGAGGACCGTGATCACCGGCTGCTGGGCAGCGGCGAAGTCGCCGACGACGGGGATCACCGAGGTGACGAACGGCCGTGACACCGAGTCGTTGATGAAGGCGTTTTGACCGTTGAAGAGCGTCACCTTCGGGGCCTGCATGACGTTCGAACGGGTGTTGCCCTGGGCGGCCTGGATGAGGAAGTAGGCCTCGATGTCGGAGAGGATCGCGAACCCGAACGTCGCCGCCGACGTCGTCGGATCGGGGAGGCCCGGCAGCGACGGCACCTGACCGGCTCCGAAGCTGTTCTGCCGGAAGGGGATCGAATAGAAGTTTTGAACCGGCTGGCCGTTGAGCGTGGCGTTTTGGCCGATGTTCCCGAGGCGGGCCACGCCCGGATTGCCGGAGTTGTCGAGGCCGATCGTCTGCGTCGGGCCGCCGGGGCTGGCGGGGATGCCGAGCGAGTAGGGGGAGGTTGAGCCGCCGCCCGCACCGGGGACTGCGGTCATGTTGAGCGGATCGCGGACGTTCGACTGGATGTTGAAGTCGAAGTCGACACCGATCCGCTCGAAGAACGTGTCGTTGAGTCGGATGAAGCGGACCTCGATCGCCACCTGGAGATCTTGGAGGCGACGGAGTTGCTGGAGGAGATCGGCGATCTCGTCGTGCACCTCCTGGGTCTGGCTGACGACGATACTGAGATTCGTCGGGAAGGGCTGGATCGCCCCCTGGCCACCGACCGTGTTCCAGGTCTGTGGGGCGACGGTGTTTTGGATCAGGTCGATGAGCGACTGGAAGTCAGCCTGGGCACCACCGACCGCCGAACCGCCGCCGAGGAGCGGTACCCCACCGGAGCTGCCGACCTGCGGAGCGTTGCCGCCGACGCCGGGGATCTGGGCGAGGTTGTTTCCGTCGAGCGGAGTGTCGGTCCCGGCCCGGGCGACCGCGCCGGGGGCAGGGCCGGTTTGAACGGAGAGGTTGGAGAGCGTCGAGAGCCGCGAGTAGCCGCCGTTGATGGCGCCGTCGAGGCCGGTGTCGTCGGAGACGAAGTTCGGGATCGGGATGACGAGATCCGCGACCTGATAGGAGACGCTGAACACCTGCCCCTTCATGAGGCGGGGGCTCGTGACCTTGAGGACCTCGTCCTTGACGCAGTAGTCGAGGTGGAGAGGCTCCAGGAGCAGCTTGAGGGCGCTCTTGAGCGTGATCTTTTGCTCCAGCGAGATGGTGACGGGCGTATCGCTCCTCACACCCTCGGACTCCATCCCGACCATGTCGAGATGGATCGGCACCTCGGCCTGCTTGGCGAGCGAATCGAGGACAGCCGCGAGGGGCTCGCCACGGTGGACGGCGACGACCTGGGCGGAGAGCTTCTTGTGGATCGCGGCCTCGGCCGGCGAGGCACGGCCACGCCCCTCGCCCTCGAGTCGATTACGGTTCTTGGTCAGATCCTCCCAGTCCTTCGTGGCCGGGAACTCGATCGGCCCGACGAACGGAGTGCTCGAGCGGTCGACGTCGACCAGCGCCTCGATGAAACCATCTTCCTTGTCGCCTGCGATCGACTTCTGCGTGTCGAGGCGGCGGATCATCCGGCTCTGCGAGAGGAGCTGGCGGACGACCGGATTGTCGGGGGAGAGTTGGGCGGCCTTCTTCGCCAGCGCCTCGGCCTCGGCGTAGCGGCGCTCGTCGATCATCGTGTTGTACTCGTCGACGATCATCGCCAGACGCTGGTCGACCTCGACCTTCTTGGCCCGCTCGCGGTTGATCTTCGACTCGACCTCGGCGTTCTTCTTGTCGAGGGCGATCTCCGAGGCACGCTTGCCGGTCGTCTCCTCGATCTCGCGACGGGCGCGGTCGATCCGCTTCGTGAGTTGGGTGCGGGTCTCGGTGGGGATGTCGGCGGCCGCCACGTCGGCGGCTGCGGCATCGAGAAGTTCGAGGGCCTCGGCAGCGGATCGCTGGGCCGCCCGGCGGGCTTCGAGTTGGCGGGCAGCGACCTCGGCCGAGAGCCGGGCGACGATGAGGTCGCGGGGCAGGCCAGCCTGGCCGGTCGGGGCAGCCTGGGCTTCGACGGGCGTCGGGGTCTGACGCTGGGCCGCCGAACGGCTCAGGGCCTCCTCGATGACGCGGCGAGCGTCGGCGGCACTGGCGGTGCCGGTGTCCTCGTCGGCGGCGGTGACTTCCGCGGCGGGAACGGGGAGCGTTTCCACGACGTCGTCGGCGACGATCGCTCCGGGGACGGAAAGCATCGTCAGAGACACCCCCGCCAGCCAGACCCAGCCGGAGGCCGAGGCCTGGTTACGGACCGACTGCAGGCGCGACGTTGGCCGACCGGTGCCGGTTGCAGCGTGGATTTCGCGGAAGCGTGCCATGAACATGATCCCCGTGGATGGGAGAACCGTGAGGGCGGGATAGGTACCGGCCCCGGGGGGAACGGGTCAAGGGCATCCATCGCCGCGAAAAACGAGGTTTTTCACCTCGCCGGCAGCCCGAATCGGTTTCCCGCCAGGAATTTGCGGGATCGGGGACGCCGTCGAGCCCCCGTCTGCCCCCCATGGGAAGGGGCGACTTTTCCGAAATCCCAGCCGGGCTTGTCAGCCGGTGCCGGTTTTTGGGCGTTCGAGGGCCCGCTCGAGCGTGTCGAGGAGCTGGTCGACGCGGAACGGCTTGAAGAGGACGAGATTGATCCCTGCCTGGCGGGCTTTCACGATCGAATGCCCCGGGTCGTAGCCGAAGCCGGTCATGAGGACCAGCGGCACGTCGTCGAGGATCTCACTGAGGCGGAGAAAGAGTTGGTATCCCGACATGTCGGGGAGGCGAATATCGGAGAGGATCACGTCGTAGTCTTCGTCACCGGCGGCGCGCACCATCGACGCGGCTTCGGCGCCGTCGCGGGCTGTTTCAACGATGCTGCCATTGCGTTCGAGGAGGCAGTGGGCGGCCGCTCGGACCTGCTCGTCGGCATCGACGACGAGGATTCGCTTGCCGGTCAACGCCCGCCGCCGTTCGCCGCGGCGGTGTTGGGCGTGGGCCGTGCTCGGCGTCATCTTCTCTCCCACCTTCTGGATCGCCTGCTTGATGTCGCGGGCATTGCGGAGGATCCGCTGCAGCCGCTCGACGACATCGGCGTCGTGGCCGATGTAGCGCTCCATGACGTTGACGGCGTCGTTGAGGATGTCGTCGATCGGCAGCGCGACCGCCCCGTGGATCGCCTCGACGCTCTCGGCGGTGGTGGAGGCCTTCTCGGCGACGAGGAGTTCGAGGGTGTTGAGGGCGGCAGCGACGTCCCGGGAGAAGATTTCGAGGAACTGCATGTCGGTGTGGGAAAAGCCCCCCGGCTCGGGGCTCTCGACGTTGAACGTCCCGATCACCTGCTCATGGAGCATGAGCGGCACGGTGAGCGAGCTTTTCGCCCCCTTGCACCCCTCGAGATAGAGGGGGTCTTTCGTCGTGTCGTTGCAGAAATAGCTCCGTCCCGTGGCGGCGACGTAGCCCGTGACCCCGTTGTGCTCCGTGCGAGCGAAGAGGATCCGAGCCTCCGCCTCCGGCTGCATTCCCTCGGCCAGAAGCGGCTCGAGCCGGCCGGTCTTGCGATCGAGGAGGCGGATCTCGACGACGTCGAAGAGGAGAAGATCGCGGGAATAGTGGAGGATGTTGCTTTTGAGGAGATCGATCCGCTCCTCGATCGTCATATCGGCCAATTCGGCCGGAGAGAGGTCGGCCAGTTTCTGTCCGGCCTGATGGATCGCGGCCCGCTTCTGCTGCTCGAGGATCGTGTGGGTGACGTCCCGGATGCTGACGACGACATGGTCGGCGGCGGGCCAGTCGGCCGCGGCGGAAGGATCGGTGGCGAGGAGCGGGGCGGCGTTGAGGTGGAGGTAGCGGTTGTCAGCCGTCCGCAGCGTCGCCCCCGAGATCCGCCCTGAAGCCAGGGCAGCGTGAAAGGGGCTGAACTCGGGGCCGAGGATCTCGGGATTGCCGAGGGCGACAAGGAAGCCGACACCGCAGAGTTCTTCGCAGCCGCACCACTGCCGGAAACGGGCGTTGGCCCAGCGGATCGTGTCGCCGGCATCGAGGAGGACGACGCCGTCAGGGACATTTTCGAGGATCCGCTGTGCTCGCACCGAGGTAACGAGCGGGCCGTCCGGCGCTACGAGGCTCCCGGTGAGGATCACGCCGGCGACCCGGGGACCGCGGCCGATCCGGGCTACGGCCGCTGCCAGGGTGTCGATCACCTCGCGAGGGACACCCGCCGCGAGGGGCTGGATTTCCCCGGAAACGAACGGGGTCGCGGCGGATTCGTTCAGGGAAGGGCATCCGAACGGATCGCCTGCGGCGGGGGGGATCGCGGCCCCTTCCGCATCGCGGACAACGAGATAGCTGGGTGAGTCAGGCACCAACGGCCCTCCCTGGGGGCGATCCCGATCCGCGGCGCAAGTATAAAATTCGTCGTGGCGGCCGCCAAATCCCGTCGAGCGTTGCCGCCCAACTCCACAAATCTATACTCCCAACGGCATCCCTTCCTCCGTTTGGAGAAGCCGAGCGTGACCCTGCCGTCGTTCGTTTCCCGCAACCAGTTCCTCATCTACCGGCTGTTCTCCCTTTCGGGCCTCATCCCGGTGGGTGCCTTTCTGGTGGTCCATCTGCTGACCAACGCCTCGGTGTTGGGGGGGGCCGCCTCCTTCCAGTCTCGGGTCGACCTGATCCACTCCCTCGGGCCGCTCTTGGTCCCGGTGGAGTTCGCGTTCATCTTCCTGCCGATGCTGTTCCACGCGGCGGTCGGGTTCGCGATCATCGCCGGTGGCCTCCCGAACGTCGGCTCCTATCCTTACATGGGGAACGTCCGCTACACGCTCCAACGGGCCACCGGGATGATTGCCTTCGCCTTCATCCTCTGGCACATCATCCAACTCCACTGGATGGGGGCACCGCTCGGCGGTGGGCGATTCGATCCCCACCATGCCACGAGTTCCGCGGCGACCGTCATCGCTCCCCTCGGGGTCTCGTTGCTCTACGCGATCGGCGTTCTCTCGGCGGTGTTCCACCTCTCCAACGGCCTGTGGACGATCGGCATCACCTGGGGGCTGTGGACCAGCCCCGCGGCGATGCAGCGTGCCAATGTCATCAGTATCGCGTTGGGTGTCGTGCTCGCCGCGGCGGGGCTTGGGGCGATCGGGGGGCTCCGATCGACCGATGTGGCTGGCGCCCGGCAGATCGAGACCCGGATGGACGACTTCAAGCGGATGATGGAGGGAAAGGCCCCGGGCGGCGACGTCGGTGGGCATGGAGCCCCCGGCTCACCGACCACCGTCCCCGCAACTGACGCCATCGACCTCCGTGCGCCGTCCGAGCCCTCGGCTCTCGTCATTCCTTCGACCCCATCCCTCAGTCCAGCAGGAAACTGACACACCATGGCACAGCCCCGCGTCCTCGTCGTCGGCGGTGGTCTTGCCGGGCTCGCGGCCTCGATGCGCCTGGCCGAGCTCGGCGTCAATGTCGACCTCATGAGCCTCGTGCCGGTGAAGCGGTCGCACAGCGTCTGTGCTCAGGGGGGGATCAACAGCGTCAACGCCCTCACCCGCCAGCAGGGTGACAACGAGTGGAAGCATCTCGACGACACCGTCTACGGTGGTGACTTCCTTCAGCACCAGCCCCCGGTCAAGGAGATGGCCGACTGGGGCCCGCGAATCATCGATCTGATGGATCGACTCGGGGTTCCCTTCAACCGCACGCCGGAAGGTTTTCGTGACCAGCGTCGCTTCGGCGGCACGCTCTACAAGCGGACAGCCTTCGCCGGCGCCACGACCGGCCAGCAACTCCTCTACGCTCTCGATGAGCAGGTGCGGCGTTTCGAGGCCGAAGGAAAGATCCGCAAATACGAGTTCTGGGACTTCCTCGCCCCGGTCCTCGATGACTCCGGGCGGTGCCGCGGAGCGGTCTGCCAGGACATGGTCTCGATGCAGTTTCGCTCCTTTGCCGCCGACGCGGTGGTCCTCGCCTCCGGCGGCTGCGGGCTCGTCTACGGCCGCTCGACGATGTCGATGGTCTGCACCGGCAGCGCCGTCAGTCGCGTCTATCAAGCCGGGGCGGCCTACGGGAACGGCGAGTTCATCCAGGTGCATCCCACCGCCATCCCGGGTGCCGACAAGCTCCGCCTCATGAGCGAAAGTGCCCGTGGCGAAGGGGGCCGGGTGTGGGTGCCGCGGACCCCGCAGGACCCTCGCGACCCACGGACGATCCCCGAAGCGGATCGCTATTACTTCCTCGAGGAACGCTATCCGAAGTACATGAATCTCGTCCCCCGCGACATCGCCACGCGGGAGATCTTCGACATCTGCACCACGGACGGCTTGTCGGTCGAGAAGGATCGGCTCTGCGTCTACCTCGATCTGACACACATCCCCAAGGAGACGCTCGACCGCAAGCTCGGCGGCATCCTCGACATCTACGAGAAGTTCCAGGGGGTCGATCCGCGGACGGCTCCGATGAAGATCTTCCCGGCCGTCCATTACTCGATGGGGGGGCTGTGGGTCGATTACGAGAAGAGCCCCACCGGAGGGATGCTCGAGGGCTCGCCCCGCAACCAGCAGACGAGCATCCCCGGTCTCTACGCCATCGGCGAATGCGACTACCAGTACCATGGCGCCAACCGCCTCGGTGCCAACTCGCTCCTCTCCTGCATCTTCAGCGGTCTTTTTTGTGCCGCGGGCGTCCAGGCATCGGCTGGGGCGAAGCGGGCCCCGGCTGCGGAGTCGCTCTTCACTGCGGCGCTGCGGCATGAGGAGGAGCGGCACGAAGCCCTCATCCAGCGGCGGGGCGGCGGGGAGAATCCCTACGGCATCCATCACGAACTCGGCGATCTCATGACCCGCGTCGCGACGGTCGTTCGCCGCAACGAGCAACTCGCGGTGGCCTACGACGATGTCTGTGCCCTCGAAGAGCGGTGGCGGCGCTGTTCGCTCTCCGATACCGGCAACTGGACCAATCAAAACGTCGTGTTCACGAAGTCGCTCGGCGACATGTTTCCGCTGGCCAAACTGATCCTCAAGGGGGCCCTCCTCCGCGACGAATGCCGGGGGGCCCACTACAAGCCCGACTTCGAGATGCCGGGAATCGCCGCGACCGACCCGGAAGGAAAGCGTCGCGAGGCGGAGCAGTGGTGCGACCGCTTCGAGGCCAACACGAACAAGTGGCTCAAGTCGACGATCGCTAATCACGGGGCCGATGGCCATCCGAAGATCACGTACGAGGACATCGACACGTCGCTCATCCCGCCCCGCCCGCGGCTCTATGGGCTCGTCGGCGGCGAGGTGATCGAGGAGGTGTGGAAGGAGCGTCTGCGTGCCCGGGAAGCCAAGGGCGGGCAGGCGGCGGCACGGGAAGTTGGGGTCGGGGCGACCCTGTCCTGACCGGTGGCCGGCTGGTGGACGTGACAAACCGCACACGGAGACAAGCGACATGATCATGAAGACCGACGACCACGACCACGGCGGCCAGACCTCCGCCCGCACGATCCCCGTTCGGGTGCTCCGCCAGGATGCCCCCGGTCAGGAGAGCTACTGGGAGCGGCATGACGTTCCCTGGGAGCCGAACATGAACGTCATCAGCGTTCTCCAGAAGGTGGCCGCGATCGCCCGTTCACAGGATGGCCGCCCGGTGGCCCCGGTGGCCTGGGATTGCAACTGCCTCGAAGAGGTGTGCGGTTCCTGCACGATGCTCATCAACGGCCGGACGCGGATGGCCTGTTCGGCACTGGTCGACCGTCTCCTCGAGGAGCATCCCGACGGCATCGAACTGCGCCCGATGTCGAAGTTTCCGGTCGTCCGCGATCTCGTCGTCGATCGGCGGCGGCTTTTCCACTCGCTCGAGCGTGTCAAGGCTTGGGTGCCGGTCGATGATTCCTTCGACCACGGTCCCGGGCCGCGGATTTCGCCGGAGGATCAGGAGGAGGCCTATCCGCTCTCGGAGTGCATGAGTTGCGGGTGCTGCCTCGAAGCTTGTCCGCAGTTCACGCGGATCGAGACGCCCAAGCGCGAAGGGGAGACCGAAGAGCAACTGGCCGCCCGGCGGGCCGCCGCCTTCGACCAGGGGTTCCTAGGAGCCCACGCCATCAGTCAGGCGGTGTTGTTCAACAAGCACCCCACCGGCAAGATGATCGCCGACGAGCGGATGGCCGCGCTGACGAGTCAGGGGGGGATCCAGATGTGCGGAAACGCGCAAAATTGCGTCGCCGTCTGCCCCAAGCACATTCCGTTGACCCGTTCGATCGCTCGCGCCGGCCGGTCCGCGACCCTGTGGGCCCTGAAGAAACTCTTTGATCGTTGATGGATCGTGATGGATCGTGATGGATCGTTGATCGGGGCTGGAAGAGCGGAAGAAACAGGGGAAACTGGGCCTCCGGAGAGGCCGCCAGAGAGCCCCGCCGCCGTGGCGACGATTGCCTGGCCCCGCCAATCGTGGTAGTTTTCACCCACGGACGTTCTCTCCCGGGCCGGTTTGGCTGCGGGGGGAGGTGTCGTGAGCGGTTCAGGACAGAACCAGGAAGGACTACGAGTGGCTTTGGAATCCGGCCGCGGGGCCCGTGACGACCGGCGTTCCAGGGATTGGTCGCCTGAAGAGTGGGCTGCCCAGAGTTGTGGGAGCCCGGCTTCTGCCAATTCCGACGGGATCAATCCTGTCGCAGCGCAGGCCGCCGCCATCGCGGGCGACTTCGCCAAACTCGGCCTCGCGCCGGCCACGCTCGCTGCCGTCGATCGCGCCGGCTACACCGTTCCCACGCCCGTTCAAGCCGGGCTCATCCCGCGGGCCCTCAAGGGGATCGACGTCCTCGGTCAGGCCCGCACCGGCACCGGCAAGACGTGCGCCTTCGTCCTCCCGATCCTCGAGCGCGTGTCGCAGCCATCGGAGCGGGGGGGCATCGGGCCGCGGGCCCTCGTCCTCGTTCCGACCCGGGAACTTGCCGTTCAGGTTCGGGACGAGTTCGAGAAACTCGCCCACGGCTCCAAGGTTCACTGTGTCGCCGTCTACGGCGGCAAGCCGATCCGCGGGCAGATCGACAAACTCGCCAAGAATCCGGCCGTGGTCGTCGGCACCCCCGGACGCGTGCTCGACCACATGAGCCGGGGAACGATCCAGTTCTCCGGGCTCGAAATCGTCACGCTCGACGAAGCCGATCGAATGCTCGACATCGGCTTCCGCCCCGACATTGAGAAGATTCTTCGCCGTTGTCCGGACAGCCGTCAGACGCTCCTCCTCTCGGCGACCGTTCCGCCGCCGGTGGCCAAGCTTGCCACCCGCTACATGCGCGATCCGGAGATCCTCGACTTCTCCACCGGCGAGATCGCGGTCGAGACGATCGAGCAGTTCTATTTCACCGTCGATCCGACGCGGAAGTTCGATCTCCTCGAGCGGCTCCTCGACCGCGAGCAGCCCCGTCAGGTGATCATCTTCTGCCGGACGAAGCGCGGCACCGACAAGGTGTTCGAGCGGCTCTCCCGGCGTCGGGCGCGGGACGGCGGTGAGGAGCAGGTGGGCTGCATCCATGGCGACCTTGCCCAGAATGTCCGCGACCGGGTCATGAAGCAGTTCCGCGAGGGGGCGGTCAAGGTTCTCGTCGCCACCGACGTCGTGGGACGCGGCATCGACGTTTCCGCGCTGTCGCACATCATCAACTACGACATCCCCGAGTTCTGCGACGACTACGTCCATCGTGTCGGACGCACCGGTCGGATGGGGCGCGAGGGGGTGGCTTACACCTTCGTCGCCCCCGACGAAGGGCCGCAGTTGACGCGCATCGAGATGCGGATCGAGAAGCTTCTTCATCGCGACGAGATCCCCGGCTTCGAGGCCTTCGATCGGCGACCCAAGGCGGCGCCGATCCAGCAGACGGGCCCCGGCGGAGCTTTCGTCTCCTCCGAAGGTCAGGCTGCCGCTCCGCCGGCCGAGCCCGAGGCGCCGAAGAAGCCTTCGTCGGCCTCGCTCCTCGGTAAGGGGCGTGGTCCGAAGCGGCATCGTCGGGCCCTCTGAGCCCCGCCGCACCGTCGCCCCAGACCGATCGGAGTCGCCGATGGCCCGCTCGACCGCAGGTGATTCATCGGGCGGGGGACGGAAGCGTGCCGTTCCTCGTTCCCCCCGCGCGGTGAAGCAGCGGCTCGAGAGCCTTGCCGACGCCGGAGTCCTCGATCTTCCGCGTCCGAAGCCCGGTCTCCCCGACGAGGATGACGACGATCAGGCCGGCCCGGTGGCCGCGGCAGTGTCACCTGCTCCTGCCCAGGCAACGCCTGCTGTTTCTGCGAAGCGCCCGGCGAAGGGGGAGACCCGGGGAGCCGTCGCTTCCGAACGGTTGGCGACCCTCGAGATCCTCCGCAGCGAGGTGGCCGGCTGCCGGGCCTGTGTCCATCTCGCCGAGGCCCGCACGAATACCGTCTTCGGGAGCGGCAATCCGGCCGCCCGGCTCTGTTTCCTCGGCGAGGCCCCCGGAGCCGATGAGGATGCCTCTGGGGAGCCGTTCGTGGGGCGGGCCGGGCAACTCCTCACGAAGATCATCGAGGCGTGCACGCTCAGCCGCGACGATGTCTACATCCTCAACGTCCTCAAGTGCCGTCCTCCCGAGAACCGTCGGCCGGAGCCGGATGAGGTGGCCAACTGCCGGGGCTACTTCGAGCGGCAGATCGAGGCGATCCGGCCGGAGTTCATCTGCTGTCTCGGGGCGTCGGCTGCCCAGTCGCTCCTCCGCACCGACGAGACGATCGGGAAACTCCGCGGCCGCTGGTTCGAGTATGGCGAGGCGACGGTGATCTGCACCTATCACCCCTCCTACCTGTTGCGGAACCCCGCTGCGAAGCGGGATGTGTGGGACGACATGCAACACCTCATGGCCCGGATGGGGATCGCCATGCCCCAAAAGGGCCCCGGCGTCTGAGTTTCTCGCCGCCTCGTTCGCCGGTTTTTCCGGCCCTCGGGTCTGGCCGTGACGGTTCGGCTCAAGATGCCGATCGTGCCGATCCGATGGAATAGGCGGGTCTTGGGAGGGAACAGCCGCTGCTGGCTGTTGTCGACGGGGTACGGGTCGGCTCACGCCGCCGTCCGTCGGTCGGGATGTCGCCTGGGGAGGCGATGTCGCGACAACGTTGCCGCGGGTCGGCGTTGCCACCCGGTCGGAGCGGATGGCATCGGGCCGAACAGGGGGTAAGCATGATTGCCAGCAACTCCACCGCGTTCCATGGCCGGCGAGGCATTCGTCTGGCGGCGGTGGCGGTGACCCTCTTGGTCTCCGGCTGCACGATGTGCCCTGATCCGTTCGACTACGCCGGGCCGGTGCCCAACGGCTCGGTGGCGCAAAATGACTTCGCCGCGAGGAGCAATGGCATCTTGCCGGTGCGGGCCACGCCGCTCCCTTGGCCCCCGATCGTGCAGACATCCCCCGGCCAGCCGACGCTCGCCGATGAACCGACCGAGGTGGAGCCGGCGATGATCGCCACCGCCCCGGATCTCTCGCCCGTCGTCGAGACGGAGATCGTGCCCGTCTTCGGGGCATCGTTGATCA
>JBIIQL010000232.1:0-6124 GCA_044342095.1 Pirellulales bacterium | reverse complement strand
CAGCACTCCCACCTACTATGACATCGATCTTAACGCAGCCATTTGGGGCTTGTCCTCCGCGATGACTTACGCACTGGTCTTTAGTAGCGACGCCTCTAATTCAACCACCTCGTGGACCCAGCCGCCAAGCAATAACAGCTACTCGATGTCGGGTGGTTTCACGTTCGTGGGTACCCGGCGCACGACCAACTCCGGAAGCTCATGGTCCGCGAATACCTACAATAACGGGCTGCAGCTTTCCGTCGCTCCAGTCTCCGCCGTCCCCGAGATCGACCCGAATAGCCTTGGCAGCGTTCTGGCCCTCGTGCTGGGATCGCTGGGCATGCTTGAGCGTCGTCGACTGAAAGCGGCCTGACACGCGCAGAGATTCACGGTCACAGATTCACAACCGGGCTGGGCATCGCAAGGTGCCCGGCCCGTTGTCATTTAACGCCCGCACTACACGCCGCACAATTCACCCCCGGCTCCCGCACGACTCTCCGCACCCGACTGCCACGGCTGCTCACAGACCGGTGGCGGTTCATGCTGGAAAATCTCTTCTAAAGGCACTCAGGACGCACGTCGCGGACGATCAAGAGGCCGTAGACTTCGTGGATCGCAGGCTGGCAATCTTCACTTTGCCCCTGTTTCGCGAAAGGTGTTCCGGCATGAAGCCACAAGGCCTCGGTTGTAGACGTCACCTTTGGAGACATTCCCCGTTCACCCTGATGACCGGCTTGGATTTCCTGTACCAGGCGATATGAGATCAAGGCCTTGCCGGTAGATGTTTCTTCATCTCCAAAGGCGCCATGAATCGTTGCAAAACACAAGAGCGCAAAGAAGCAGTTGTTTCTGAAGAGGAGCGCGCCGCCTCGCCCTCGCAGGCTGTGGATAAAGACTCCGCTGCAGGATGCGGCGGCCGACACCTCCGAAAAACCTCGGCTTATGTGGGGGCGTCTCACCGGGAAAAAGGTTCTTCGGGGATTCCCGTGTCAGGAGCCGGCCGATTCGCGGATCGGGTCCGGGGCCTTGTCGGCGATTGTACCGAGTGCCTGGTTCACGGTGATCCTGGCTGGCGGCTGCGGGCTGAATGTCGCCACGTCGAGCGAGCGCTTTCGCGAGGCGGCAACGGCGTCGTGGGCTGCGCTCGGCTGACGCCAGAGAAGTATCAGGCACCCGGAGCCCCCGGAAACAAAAAAGGCCAGGCCGTTGCCGGCCTGGCCAATCTTTGTCGTTCGGTTCTTCATGCCGGCCGACCGGTCCGTTCCCGCAAGGAATATCCCTTGGGGACGGACACAATCGAGGCGGGATCACAGGGCAAAGCCCGGCTCTCCCTCCGGCTGTCGGAGCCTATTTAGCTGATCCGGTCGAGGAGACGCTCGAGGGCGAGATCAAGCTTCTCGGGGGTCTCGTACGATCCTTCCGCGATGGCGGTGCGGATCGCCGCAACCCGGTCGAAGCGGATGTCGGACGCGGTCTCGGCCGCACGGACCCCGTCGACCGAGAGGTCGATCTGGTCGTGCACCTGACCGATGCCCATTCCCTCCGTCGCCTGGGCGGCCTTCGCCGTCTCCACCGCGCCGGTTGACTTGACGGCGGCAGCGGCACGGGCACCCTGCGTGAACGTGATACCGAAGATGTTCATGGTGGTACTCCTTGCAGGCGGCTTTCCGCTTCCCTCGACCCTCCGGCACGTACGCTGACGTGGACCGGAGAGTTCAGATGTCCGGAAGGAAGAAAACGGATCGGCCTGAACGTTCCTATTGTTGCCGCGCTTCCTCGGGACGGCGACACCAGTCGCTGCCCGCCGTCCCTCCCGGATCCATCCCGGCTTGGGGCGCCACGGACCTTCCTTGTTTCATCGACCAACCAACCGTCGGAACTGGAGGAAAAAAACCGGATCCTTGGTGTCGCTCCGATCCACCCTTCCCTCCCGACCAGCCCGTCCTGCCTAGCTTCCGGGGTTTTCCCCTCCTGGGCCCCGGCAGCGGCCGGCCGTTGCCGGCCTCACCTCGCCAACTCACATCGCGAATTCGGGGCGGCGACGTTCGAGTTGGTTCTGCAGCCGCTCGACGATGGCGCTGTGCATCTGGCTGACGCGGCTCTCGGAGAGATCGAGCGTGGCACCGATCTCCTTCATCGTCAGTTCCTCGTAGTAGTAGAGGATGATGATCAGCCGTTCGTTGCGGTTGAGGCCCTTCGTCACCAGCCGCATGAGGTCGCCCTTCTGGATGCGGCGGGTGGGGTCCTCCCCCTTCTTGTCCTCGAGGATGTCGATCTCGCGGACGTCCTTCGAGCTGTCGGTCTCGCACCACTTCTTGTTGAGGCTGACGAGGCTGGCAGCGTTGGCCTCGACGAGGAGCTTTTCGAAGTCCTCGCGGGAGAGTTGCATGTATTCGGCGACTTCGGCGTCGGCCGGCGCCCGGCCGAGCTTCGCCTCGAGCGTCTTCAGCGCCTCGTTGAGCTTGCTCGCCTTGCTCCGCACGAGCCGCGGCACCCAGTCCATCGTCCGCAGTTCGTCGAGCATGGCACCGCGGATTCGCGGCACGCAGTAGGTCTCGAACTTCACCCCGCGGCCCATGTCGAACGCGTCGATCGCGTCCATGAGGCCGAAAGTGCCCGCCGACGTGAGGTCGTCGAGTTCGACCCCCTCGGGGAGCCGCGACCAGATCCGCTCGCCGTTGTAGCGGACCAGCGGCAGGTAGATCTCGATGAGCTTGTTGCGGAGCTGCTCGTTGGACTGATCGGCTTTGAACTGCCGCCAGAGCTCCTGGATATCCTCGGCCGTCAGCTGTGCAGCAGGTTGATTCGCCACGACATCCTCCATGAAAGGGCAGGCTCGCCGCGGCCGGGATGTCGGGCCTCCCACGCGGGGAGACCCGGCCTTCCGGCCGCCGAACCGCGATCTATCGTCCGCCAAGGCCCCGGTCCATGAGCCAATCCGTCCGGGACCGCAATTCCGCCACAGCTCCTCCCGGCGATCCTGAGCCGGAAGCATCCGTGGTGGCGTCAGGCCGCCCTGAGCGCCTCTTCCTCACCGACCGTCACGAACACCACCATCGAATCTTCACCGGTCGTCTCCTCGTCGGAGAGCACCTGGAGCATCGGCAGTTGTCGGCAGAGCCGGTCGCGCGCCTGGCTGCGACCATGGGCCGGGACGACCACGACCGCCGGCGCCCCGCGCTCGATCCGCGGCGCCACCGCCCGGCGGACCTGGGCGATGACCCGGGCGGCGTCGCGGGGCCTGTCGGAGAGGAGCGTGTCGAGGGCCGACGTGGCGATGCGGACGACCACCAATCGGCCTTCCGCGTCGCGGCCCCGGCGGCAGATCGTCGCCGCCCGTTCGCGGCGCACCGCCTCGGCGAGTTGGGCTGGTGTGGCGTCGCTGCCGGCGTGGTCGGCGAGGACTTCGAGGACTTCCGAGAAGGGCCGGATCGGCACCCCCTCACGGACGAGCATCTGGAGCGCCCGATGGATCCGCGCCAGGGGAAGACCGTCGCCCGTCGACTGCTCGACGAGGGCCGGTTGCGTGGCGCGGAGGGATTCCAGGAGCCGGGCCACCGACTCGCGGGAGAGGAGCTTGTCGGCATGCCGGCGAATCGACGACTCGAGGGCCTGCCGGATGCAGGCCGTCTCGTCGAGGACCGAGGCGCCCCGTTTCCGGGCGGTCTCGGCGAGGGCCTGGCTGACCCAGACACCGCGGCGCTGCCCCGCCGGCTCGATTCCCTCCGGGCCATCGAGGGAGAGGGGTTCGCCGGCCCGTGGCAGCGCCAGCCGCCGCCCCTCGGGAAGGACGCCGTCGGCCGCCGGATCCCCGGCCACCGTCACTCGGTAGCCGCGCGGGGGGAGGGAGAGATTGTCGCGGAAGGCCACCTGCGGGACGACCATCCCCAGATCGGCGCCGATCTCGGAACGCAACAGACGAACCGCCGCGATGAGTGCCGCCTCGGGGCCGGCCACGAGGGAGAGCAACCCGCCCCCGAGTTCGACGACGATCGGCTCGTCGACCGGGATCGTCGGGGAACGGGCCGGTTCGCCGTTCGCCGCGCCGGCCGGTGGGGCGGCGGAGGCCGATTGTTGACGGGCCAGGAGGATCGCGCCGACGCCGAGCGTCGCCGCCATCGCCAACAGCGGCACGCGGGGCAGGCCGGTGAGGGAGAGGGCGGCGAGGAAGGCGGCGGTGATGACGAGGACATGGGCCCGCGAGAAGAATTGTCGGCCGAACTCCCTCGGCAAGTCGACCGCCTGGCTCGATCGCGAGATCAGCAGGCCGGTCGCCACCGACACGAACAGCGCCGGCACCGCGCTCACCAAGCCGTCGCCGATCGTCAGGCGAGAGTAAACGTCGATGGCCCGTCGCAGCGGCATGCCGTGCTGCACGACGCCGATCGCCAGCCCGCCGACGATGTTCACCGCGGTGATGATGACGCCGGCGACGGCCTCGCCGCGCACGAACCGGCTCGCCCCGTCCATGGCGGCGAAGAAGTCGGCATGGCGCTGGACCTCGAGACGCGCCGCCCGAGCCTCTTCGCGCGAAAGAGCCCCGGCCTGGACTTCGGCATCGATCGCCATCTGCCGGCCCGGCAGTCCGTCGAGGGTGAAGCGGGCCGCGACTTCGCTCGTCCGCGTCGAGCCGGCCGTGATGACGACGAACTGGATGACCGCGATGATCGCGAAGATCACCGCTCCGACGACGAGATCGTTGGCCGCGACGAATTGGCCGAACGCCTTGACGACCTCGCCGGCGGCATCGGCCCCGTCGAGGGCGGCACGCGACAGCACGAGCCGGGTGGTCGCCACGTTGAGGACGAGGCGGACGAGCGTCGAACCGAGGAGGAACGTCGGGAAGATGCTCAGTTCCAGCGGCGTGCGGGCGGCGATCGCCCCGAGGAGGGCGAGCACGGAAAGGGTGAGGTTGGCGGCGAGGAGAATGTCGAGGAGGGCCGACGGAACCGGCGCCAGCACCACCATCACGGCCAGAAGGATCCCGATCGGCACCACCCAGTCGAGGGCGTGCCGGCGGGAGGCGGTGGTGGGGGAGGGGCTGGGCATGAGGGCTTTTCCGGGACGGGGCGGGGACGATAGCGGGGAGAGGCATTTCGGTCCAGACCGCTCCACTCGGCACAACCCGCTATGATTCAACCGGTTACGTCAGGGCCCGGATGGCCGGCGGTGGTCGCCGTGAACCTTCCGTCGGCCCCCGCGGAGGGGATGGGCGATGCGGTTTGAACGGATGGGATTGGTGTTCGACTATCCCGACGATTGGACACTCGAACTCGATGCCGATGGCGGCTCCGAGGCCGGCGGCAGTCCGGCGGTCACGCTCCTCTCGCCGGGGGGCGGATTCTGGTCGGTGAGCCGGCACGACGGCGCGGGGGATGCGCGACTCCTCGCCGACGCCGTCGTCGCCCAGATGCGGTCGGAGTACCAGGACATCGACATCGAGGCGGCGACCGACACGATCGGCGGTCATCTCCTCCCCGGCTTCGATTTCAACTTCTACTGCCTCGACCTCACGAACACCGCCACGGTGCGAACGCTCCAGACGCCCGGTTCCCTCCACGTCGTTTTCTGTCAAGCCGACGATCGGGAGTGGGACCGGGTTGCCCCGGTGTTCGCCGCGATGACGACGAGCCTCGTCCGCGGCCTGCCGGGCTGATCGGGGCGGGTTTCGCCCCCCCTGCTACACTTTTCGCTCATCCACACGACCCGATCCGACAAGGAAACGCCTGCCTTGCACGCCTGGTTGCCCCTCCTCGCCGTGGCCGACGCCCCTGCCGCCGCCCTCGGCCCGATCAACTTCGGCCACTGGGCCGCCTTCGCCGCTTTCGTCGTGGTGATGCTGACGCTCGACCTGACGGTGTTTCACCGCAAGGCCCACGAGCCATCGCTCCGCGAGAGCGCCTTTTGGACCTGCTTCTGGGCTGCCCTCGCCCTCTCCTTCAACGGGCTGGTGTGGTGGTGGCTGGGGAAGAACGCCGCGGTCGAGTTCCTCACCGGCTACCTCGTCGAATGGTCGTTGTCGATGGACAACGTCTTCGTGTTCGCGGTGGTGTTCGGCTACTTCAAGGTGCCGCTGAAGTATCAGTACCGCGTCCTTTTCTGGGGGATCCTCGGCGCCGTCATCATGCGCCTCGCGTTCGTG
>JBIIQL010000231.1:0-6126 GCA_044342095.1 Pirellulales bacterium | reverse complement strand
AGCTCTATGACAACGATGGCCTTGGGCAATTCCGCGACATCACGGCCGGCTCGGGGCTCGACGTCCCCTTCTACGGGACCGGCGTCGCCGTCGGGGACTTCGATGCCGACGGCCGCCGCGACCTGTTCGTGAGTGCCGTCGGGCCCGACCGGCTGTTCCGCAATCTCGGCGCGGGGCGATTCGCCGATGTCACCGCCACCGCCGGCGTTGCCGGCGATGAAGGGGATTGGGGGACGAGCTGTGGCTGGTTCGATGCCGACCGGGACGGCGATCTCGATCTGTTCGTCTGCAACTACGTCGCTTGGTCGCGCGACATCGACCGCGCTCAGGACTTCCGCCTCGTCGGCGGTGGTCGGGCCTACGGGCGTCCGCAGAACTTCGGCGGCGCGTTCCCCCGGCTATGGCGCAATGACGGCGCCGGGACGTTCACCGACGTCTCCGCGGATGCGGGAGTCCGTGTCACGAACGCGGCCACCGGGGTCCCGGTCGGCAAGTCGCTCGGACTGGCCTTCGACGATCTCGACGGCGACGGGGCGCTTGACGTCGTCGTGGCGAACGACACCGTGCAGAACTTCCTCTTCCGCAACACCGGCAGCGGGGGCTTCGAGGAGGTGGGTAATCTCGCCGGCGTGGCCTACGACGTCGAAGGCAAGGCACGCGGCGCGATGGGAATCGACATTGCCCGGTTTCGCAATGACGACGAGATCGGCATCGTCATCGGAAACTTCTCCAACGAGATGAACGCGCTCTACGTCTCTCAAGGGAGCCAGATGCAGTTCAAGGACGACGCCGTCTCCAACGGCCTCGGGCCGGAGACGCGGCAGGAGCTGACCTTCGGCGTCCTGTTTGCCGACGTCGATCTCGACGGTCGCCTCGACATCCTCGCCGCCAACGGCCACCTCGAGGAGGACATCAACAAGGTCCAAAAGACGCAGTTCTACGAGCAGTCGCCGGAGCTGTTCTGGAACTGTGGCGCCGGGGAGGCGACCGAGTTCCGGCCGGCCCCGGCCGACCTCGTGGGAAGCGACTTCCACCGCCCGCTCGTGGGACGCGGTGTGGCCGCCGCCGACATCGACGGCGACGGTGACAGCGACCTCGTCATCACGGCCAGCGGGTCGAAGGCCCGCCTCCTGCGGAACGATCAGGCCTTGGGTCACCATTGGGTGCGGATCCGCTTGGCCGGCAGCGGGGCCAACCCCGACGCGATCGGGGCCCTGGTCACGGTGAAGACGGCGGCCGGGGTCGAGGCCCGACGCGTCAGCCCGACGCGGAGCTACCAGTCACAGTGCGAACTCCCGGTGACGTTCGGACTGGGGACGGCCGATGGTCCGGTCGATGTCCATGTCGATTGGCCCGACGGATCGATCAGCGACCATGCTGGTCTCCCGGTCGACAGGCTCCACACGCTCGAGCCCCCGGCGACGGCGGTGCCATGATCGGTTCCCCCGCGCCCTCCGGGAGCGCCGGCCGGCCTCCGCGGCTCGACTCGAACGCGATCCGTCGGGCGCGTGGGGCGAAAGCTGCGGTCGATCCCTGGCGGCCGATCGCCGTCTGGGACGAGGAGGAGGTGAGCGCACCGGGGCGGACGGTCGTCTGCCGGGTGGTGCTCCTGGCGGGAGCGGAGTGCCCCTTCACCTGCGCGATGTGCGACCTGTGGCGGCACACGCTCGACCGTCCGACGCCCCCGGGGGCGCTGCCTGCCCAGATCGAGGCAGCGCTTGGGCATGCTGCTGGGAGCGTCCCGGGGCTCGTGATGGCCGCACCGAGTTGGATCAAGCTCTACAATGCCAGCAACTTCACCGATCCCCGCGCTGTGCCCGTCGCTGATCGGGCCAGGATCGCGGCGCTCGTCGATCGATTCGAGCGTGTCATCGTCGAGACCCATCCCCGGCTCGTCGACGATTCCCTCGAGCGCTTTGCCCGTTCGATCGGCGGAAGGCTCGAGGTGGCCCTCGGTCTGGAGACGATTCACCCTGACATCCTTCCCTGGCTGAACAAGCAGATGACGCCGGGGGATTTCGCCGCGGCTTGCCGGCGCCTCGAGGCCGCCGACATCGACACCCGGGCCTTCGTCCTCCTCGGCCTGCCTGGGTTGACCGAGGGGGAGTCGGTCGATGCCGCCATCGATGCGGCCCGGTTTGCTGCCGAGGCGGGCTGTCGGCAGGTGAGCCTCATCCCCACGCGTCCCGGCAACGGCTCCCTCGATCGACTCGCCGAAGCGGGATTTTTCGCGCCGGTCTCGGCTGCGGCTGCCGAGGTGGCTTTGGCCGGGGCGATCTGTGCGGTGCCGGAGGCGTGTTTGGTGGCCCTCGATCTGTGGGATTGGGAGCGACTGGCCGGGGCCTGCGAGGGGTGCCGCGGGCCGAGGCGGGCCCGGATCGAGGGCATGAATCGGGGCCGGGTGATCCTTCCCGCCGCCACCCTCGAGTGCGGGTGCCGGCATGGAATGTGATGTCCTGATCCTTGGGAGCAGTTTCTCTGGCAGCCTGCTGGCCTGGATCCTCGCCGCGCGCGGGATGCGCGTGATGGTCATCGATCGGGGGCGTCATCCACGGTTTGCGATCGGGGAGTCGAGCACGCCGGCGGCGGATCTGATCCTTGCCGATATCGCGGCTCGCCACCGGCTCCCGGAACTTGCCCCGCTGGCTCGCTGGGGCTCCTGGCAGTCCACCTACCCAAACTTGGGATGCGGGAAGAAGCGTGGGTTTTCCTACTTCCACCATCGGCCGGGGGAGCCGTTTCGCGACACCCCCGACCACGCCGCGTCGCTCCTCGTCGCCGCCAGCGCCACCGACGCCGGCAGCGACACCCATTGGCTTCGTGCCGACGTCGACACCTTTTTCTGCGCTTCCGCCGCGCGGGCGGGGGCGATCGTGCGGGAGGAGTGCGAACTGGCCGGCATCGAGCGTGGAGCGGGGCGATGGCGCGTGCGTTTTGCCGACGCGCGAGACGGCGAATCCGGAGCCAGAGAGCAGGCCCATGCGCCGTTCCTCATCGATGCCACCGGAGGCGGAGGAGCGCTTGCGGACGTGTTGGGAATGACATCCCTCGACGACACGCTCCTCACCCGCCGTGGCGCGATCTACGGTCACTTCCGCGGGATCGGATCGTGGGACGGGCTCCAGGAAGCCGCCGGCAATGTCTCGACCACCTCCCCCTTCCGCTCGGATGACGCCGCGCAACATCACTGCATCGACGGCGGCTGGATGTGGATCCTCCGCTTCCGCGACGATCTGGCGAGCGTTGGCTTCGTTCAGCCGACCGACGTCTGTCGGGGTTGGGAGGCCGGAGGAGCGCCTTCACGCGACGCTGCCTGGCGCGGCTTGGTGTCGGCCTATCCGTCGCTCGCCGAGCTCTTCGAGGGGAGTCGGGCGGTGCGGCCGCTGGGGCTCATCCCGCGGATGAGCCGGCTCTGGTCGCGGGCCTCCGGGGAGGGCTTTGCGATGCTTCCCACCACGGCCGGGTTCGTCGATCCGCTCCACAGCACCGGCATCGCGCATGCCCTCTCGGGGGTGCAGCGCCTCGCGGAGCTGCTGCTTGCCGAGTCGTTCGACGAGGAAGCGTGGCAGGCCTACGGGGTGGCGGTCATCGACGAGGTGACGTGGATCGATCAACTCGTGAGCGCTTGTTACGCCGTCCTCCCCGACTTCGATCGCTTCCGGCTCTCGTGCACCCTCTTCTTCCTCGCCACCGTGGCGGCGGAGCGAGGGTATGCCCGGGGGGAGACGACCGCGTCGCAGGGTTTCCTCGCCGCGCGTCACACGCCGCTCCGCACGGCGCTCGCCGCGGCGCGGAGGGACCTCGTCGCCGGCGGGAAGCTCGACGCTGACCGACTCCGCGACCGTCTCGCACCGTTCGATCCGGTCGGCCTTCTCGACCCCGCGGCCCGGCACCGCTTCGCCCATACCGCCGTCGACAAATGATCTCCGGGGCCGGACGCGGGACGAAGCACGCTCCAGCCTCCGCCGAGGCGCTTCCGCGACGTGGTTTCAGCCCCAGATCTTCTGATGGATCAGCCGGTAGTGCCTGGGGTCGGAGGGGAACAGCGACCGATTGCTCCCCCCGTCGCAGATTCCCGCTTGGAAACGCCGCTTGGGAAACACCGGGAGCTCCATCCCCGTCACCTGGCGGACGCCGCGGGCCACGATATCCCCTTTGAGGGCGTAGAGCCGGCCGTGGTCCCAGTCGGTGAGTTCGATGAAGGGAACCCCCTCGGCGACCTCGATGACGTTGGGGAGGGCGTACGGGCTGAAGCCGCGGAAGCCGAGCGTGGCGGCCGGGGCATAGCTGCGGACATGGCCGCGGCTCTGGCCGCCGGAGTAAGTGAGGGAGTGCTTGATGGCATTCACTCCCCAGCCCTCGTGGTAGAGGAGCGGGTTGTTGAGGACGCTGCGGATCGTCAGTTCAGGATCGTCCTCGATCGGATAGCTCTTGAGGTTCTCATCGCCGCCGTCGCCGTCGACGAGCCATTTCCAGTCGGGATAGCGGTGGCGGATCCCGCGACACAGCGCGAGCCCAGCGGCGGCCGCCTGGACGTCGAGCGGCTTGTAGTCTTCGATCGCCCGGATTGTGGCTTCGAGGTCGATCGCCTCCGGCGCGATCTCCACCGTTTCATGGAGATAGTCGAGCCGTGTCCGAGCGAGAAACTCCCTGGCCTGGGCGAGATCGCTTCCCGAGTCGGCCACCGAGAGGGTGAAGGCCTTGAGACGCTGCGGTGCCTCGCCCCGGGCGAGGAGCAACTGGTGGAGGACGAGGAGGATGCTGCCGGAATCGATGCCGCCGGAAAACAGGACGCCGATCGGCTCGCTCGAGTCCACGCGGTCGAGCCAGGCGGCAAGTTCGCCCTGGAGAGCCTCGATGTAGCGCTTGCCGATCTGGTCGAGGTCGGAGCCCCAACGATTGCGCTCGGGGGTGAAGAACCGCCGGCAGATCGGATTCGGATCGGGGCAGCCGACGAGGGCCAATTCCATGAGGTGATGGGCCGGCACCATCCGGGTGTAGGAGGGATGGAACTGGTCGGCGAGCCCTTCGGCTTCGAGCCAGGCAGCGATCGCGTCGATTCGGTCGGCGACGACGAGGACGGGGCCGGCCGCCTTCTTGGCGATGAAGTAGCGGAGCGGCCGGCCGAGCGAGCGGGCCATGCGGATCTGCTTGCCGTCGCGGTGGACCAGCGCGAAGTGGCCGTCGATCCCGCGCACCTGCGCCGGATCCCCGGAGGCGACGCGCGCGAGGGCCTCGTCGCGGGTCATGTTGAGGAGGATGTCGGCGGCGGGGTCGAGAAGGTCGACGAGCCGTTCGATCGGGGCGTGGTGGATCATGGTCCGAAGCTCCTACGGTGGGCGGGCTCAGCCCGGGGCTCACAGTGTACCGGAAGGGGTGGCGGGGTCCCGCGGCCATGGGGTAGCCTGAGGGCGCGTGAGGGGTGCTGCGAAACTACCGCCATAGGGATAATGATGACGCGGAGGATCACCGTCGTTGCCCTTTGCCTGGCGATGGTGATGGCAGCGCTCGCGGTTGCCCATCCGCCGGAGTTCCACCGGGCGCGGGGCACGGTGTCGCGGGAAGCGGGCCGGGAGCCGACGGAGGCCGATCGTCAGGCGGCCTGGTTTGCCCTCGAGTTCTTCACGACGCTCGTCGGACGGGTCGGTAGCCCGCTTGTCGACGAGCTCGTCATCCAGGCGATCGACGAGCACCGTTTCGCCACGAAGCTCCCCGGGGCGGGCGACCTTGCCGAACTCGAGAAGCGTCGTGACGGGCTCATGGCTGAACTCCGAGAACGGCACGGATCGGTTCGGGTGACGTGGGATGGTGAGACGCTCGCGCCCGAGGGAGCGCTCCCGCCGCTCGACCGCGCTCGCGGGATCGATCGGCCCCTGATCGTCGAACTGACCCAGACAACCGCGGCGCCGGTGCGGCTGGCCGTCGGCGTGTCGGGAACCTCGATCCAGGCAGAGCCCTGGACGGTGCTCCCGGGCCGGACGCAGCCCTTTCTTGTCGTGCTCGACGCCACGGCGGAGGACCCCGCCGGGATACGGTTGGAAGTGAAGGTGGAGGGTTCGGGGACGGTCGCGACGCTGCCGCTGGCGGTTGGTGTCGTCGAGCCTGCGCGGGTGCGCCTGCGGGTCG
>JBIIQL010000230.1:0-6140 GCA_044342095.1 Pirellulales bacterium | reverse complement strand
CCCCGGCCAGCAGCGGCGGGTGAGTCGGCGGCCGACGGGGCTGAGACTCGGGGCCCAGTCGAACGATTCATCGGCCCCTTTGAGTGCGAGCGTGAGCCGCGGTTCACCCGGGCGGACCGGGGCATGAACCAGGAGTGCCTCGACGGCGGCGGCGTGACGGAGAGAGCCGGCTACACAGTAGTCGGTTTCGGTGGGGAAGCCGACGCAGCGTCCCTCAGCCAACGCCTGCACGGCCCGATGGACCACATCGCGGGCGTCATCGGTGCGACGCAGGTCGATGACCGTTGGCGGCATGGGCAAGGCCGGGGAGTCGGGGGGGCGCCGTGCACGGGGCGTACCGGACGCGCTTCGAGCCCGTCCTCCAACACTACCGGGGCCTCCTCTGGCCAGTCAAGGATCAGCCTGGGTGGTTGGCGGAGGGGAGGGGGTGTCGCGGCCGGCGATCGGCTTCGGCCAAGGAGGGGGTGCGACTGGAGGAAAAAGGATTTCGCCTTGTGGCGGTCCCGCCGACTCCGCTATCAGTCCCCGGCTTCCGCCGCCACACCGTGGCACGAGAGTCGTCGCACCGAGTCGCCGCACCGAGTCGCCACCCCATGCCCGTCGACCCACGGACGTCAGATTTCCGCGATCTGCAGCCGGTCACCGGCCTGTGGATGGCCTGTGCGCCCCGCGGCGGACACCTGTGGAGGCTGGCCGTCGTCCTGGCAGTCCTCCTCGGCATGTCCCCCGAGCGAGTCGCGGTCGGTCAGGCCCCGGGGGAACTCCTCCCGCCCCCCGCCTCACCTGGCCTCCCGACCCCCGGCGTCGTCTCGCCGTCCGCTGTTCCGCCGGGGCTCGTCCCGCCGACAGCTCCGCCCGCGCTCTCCGGTCCAGAGCCATCGCGTCCCCAATCCTCCGCGCCCGCCGCGGCGCTCGGGGCCGTCGACGAATCGAATCGGATCGTCGAGGTCCGGATCGAGGGGAATCACGCCACCGAAGTCTCGAAGCTCCCCAAACTCGTCACCCGTGCCGGCCAGATCTTCGACGTCCAGTCGGTCGAAGAGGACGTCCGCACGCTCCACCGAAGCCGGAAGTTCGTCGATGTCCGGCCGAAGACGGTGCGGGTTGCCGAGGGGGTCGTGGTGATCTTCCAGGTCGTCGAGCGGCCGATGCTCCGCTACGTCAAGTATGTCGGCAACGAACGAGTGACCACGCGGACGCTGCGCAAGAAGGCGGAGATCGACGTCGGCGACGCGATGGATCCGTATGTCGTCGAGGAGGCCCGCCGCCGGATCGAGGCCTTCTATCACGAAAAGGGCTACGACGGCGCGAAGGTGACCACGGTCGAGGGGAGCAAGCCCGGCGACAAGGGGGCGGTGTTCCTCGTCGACGAGGGGAGGAGCAAGAAATCACTTTGGACGAACTTCGTCGGCAACACCATCGCCAGCGACGCCCGACTGATGACCCAGATCAAGTCGAAGCCGGGTATCTTCTGGCTCATCGGCGGCGAGATCGACCGCGACAAGATCGACCAGGACGTCGATCTGATCACGGCCTACTACCGGAGCCTCGGATTCTTTCAGGCGAAGGTCGGCCGCGAACTCCAAGTGGTGCACGGCGGCGGCCGCGACTGGACGCTGCTGACCTTCGTGATCAACGAGGGGCCGCGCTACAACGTCCGCAACATCTCGTTCATCGGAAACAGCAAGTTCAAGAGTGAGTTCCTCTCGCGTGACCTGAAGCTCAAGAGCGGCGAGCCGTTCAACCAGTCGAAGATGGATGCCGATCTCGGCCTGATCCGCGACATCTACGGTGGTCGCGGGTTCGTGTTCGCCGACATTCGCGCCGATCCCCGCTTCCTCGAGCAGCCAGGCGAGCTCGACCTCGTCTACAACGTCGCCGAGGGGCAGCGTTACCGGGTCGGTAAGATCAACGTCCGCATCCGCGGCGAGCATCCCCACACTCGCCACAGCACGATCCTCAACCGGCTCTCGCTCCGGCCGGGGGACATCCTCGACATTCGCAAGCTCCGCGAGGACGAACGGCGGCTGAAATCGAGCAGCCTGTTCGCCGCCGATGCCGCCAAGGGGGAAGGCCCGCGGATCGTTTTCAGCAAGCCCGACGACGACGACCTCCAACTGGCCCGCGAACCGAATCGCCCCGGCTTCCGGGGGCAGAGCCCCGACGGCTCGGAGCCCGAGGATGCCGTCATCGACCTGATCCTCGAAGGGCAACTGCCGGCTGAAGCCGCCCCCGCTACCGGAGGCCAGTTCGTCGCTCCCGCTCCGGCTGCTCCCGCTCCGCCGCCGGCGGCCACGGGCGTTCCGTCTCGCGGGACGGCGCCGGTGTGGCGTGGGCAGAGCCCACCGCCGGTCTATGCCCAGCCGGCTCCCTACGCCCAACAACCGGTGCAGCCGTTCGGCCAGCAGGCTCCCCAGCAGCCCGGCCAGGCAGTCGTGCCAGGCTCGCTGCCACCGCGCTATGCCAATCAGCCGGGCTACGGCGGCCAGCCCAGCGTTCCCCCCGGGGCGACGCCGTGGGGCGGGACGGCACTGGCCCCGACCGGCCCGGAGGCGGTCGACTACGGCCGCACTACCGCACCGCAACAGCCGACCTACGTCGCCCAACAACCGGCGGCGCCTGCTTTCCCCGCCGCCCCGTCGGCGGGTGGATACCAGCCCGCCGCCCCGTCGGCGGGTGGATTTCAGCCCGCCGCCCCGTCGGCGGGGTTCCAACCCGGCGCGACGGCGCCAGCCCCGTGGCAGCCCCAGGCCCAAGTGCTTCCCGCACCGCAGGGGGTGTTCCCGGGTCAGCCGCTCCCCCCTGGATTTCAGCCAGGGTTCGCCGAGCCGCCGCAGGTGTTCCCCGGCCAGGAGCCGTACGTGGTCGTCGACGTCGACGCCGAGGAGACGCAGACCGGGCGACTCATGATCGGTGCCGGCGTCAACTCCAATGCCGGCCTCGTCGGCAACATCGTCGTCGACGAGCAAAACTTCGACATCACCCGCCTGCCGCGGAGCTGGGACGACATCCGCAACGGCACCGCTTTCCGCGGCGCCGGCCAGCGCTTCCGTCTCGAGGCCGCTCCTGGCACGCAGTTGCAGCGTTACACGGCGACCTTCCAGGAGCCCTACCTCTTCGACACCCGGATCGGGCTGTCGACGAGCGCGTCCTATTACACGCGGGCGTTCTACGACTGGGCCGAATCCCGGGCAGGAGGCCGCGTCGGCCTCGGCTACCAGTTCGCCTTCGCCCCCGATCTCTCGGTGAACGCCGGCTTCCGCGGCGAGAGCGTCAACGTCTTCAATCCCCGCGTCAACGCGCCGAAGATCCAGGAGATGCTCGGCACGAACTCCGTCTACGGCTTCAGCACGGGGATCGTCCACGACACCCGCGATAGTCCCTTCCTCCCCACGCAGGGGCATCTGGTGACGTTCGAGTTCGAGCAGGTCATCGGCACCTTCGTCTATCCCCGTGGCATCCTCGAGGGACGGCAGTACTTCCTCTTGAACGAGCGCCCCGACGGCTCGGGCCGCCACGTGCTCTCCATCGGCTCGGTGCTCGGGATGTCGGGCCCCAACACTCCCGCCTACGACAACTTCTACGCCGGTGGCTACAACACCCTTCGCGGCTTCGTGTTCCGCGGAGCGAGCCCGCGGCAAAACGGAGCGATCATCGGCGGTCCGTTCGAGTGGCTCAACACGGTCGAGTATCTGTTTCCGATCACCGCAGACGACACGCTCCGCGGCGTCGTGTTCACCGACTTCGGTACCGTCGAGTCGAACGTCAGCATCAATCAGATGCGCGTCGCGCCCGGTTTCGGGTTGAGGATCACGCTGCCGGCGATGGGGCCGGCGCCGATCGCGCTCGATTTCGCCGTCCCGATCGTCTACGCCCCCTACGACAGCCAGCAGTTGTTCAGCTTCTTCGTCGGCTTCGCGCGGTGACCTGCGGACACCTGACCCTGCCGAACTCCGTCATGCCCGAAGCGCAAAAGCCAGCCGACGCCGCCGCGCTCCGGATCCTCGTCGTCCGCACGCGCTTCGTCGGCGACACGGTCCTGGCGATCCCGTTCCTGCGGAATCTCCGGCGGCACTTTCCGGCGGCCCGGATCGACGTCCTCGTCGAGAAGGGGGCGGGGAGCGTGCTGGCCGACTGCCCCTACAAGGACGAGTTGATGATCGCCCCGGCCGCCCCGCGGTCGCGGGCTCCGCTGGCGGCGCTGCGGGCCACCGCGGCCTGGCTGCAGGGCCGGCGGTATGACCGGGCCTACGTCCTCAAGCGGTCGGTGTCGAGCCTCCTCCCGGTGTGGCTGGCCGGGATCCCGCATCGGGTCGGCTTCGCCGAGCAGGGCGGGGGCATGCTCCTCTCCCGCGCGGTCCGGATCCGCGAACATCGCCACGAGGTGGAGGTGTTCCTCGATCTCCTTCGGGCCGATTCGATTCCGATCGACGACGCCCACAACGAAAACTGGGTGGCCGACGACGCAGGGCTGAAGGTCGACGCGATTCTCCGCGATCGCTCCCCCGGTCGTGCCCGGGTGTTCATTGCCCCCCGCTCGACGGCGGTGGAGAAGGAATGGCCCGTGGAGCGGATGGCCCGGGTCGTGGCCTGGCTCGTGGCGAACCGTGGCTGCGACGTCTTCTTCTGCGGTGCGCCGCGCGACATGGGCATGCACGCCCAGATCACGGATCTCGCCGGTCACGCCGGGAGTGGCCGCGTCCACGATCTCACGAAGGATCTCGATCTCCGCCACACCGGCGCCCTCCTGTCGCGGATGGACCTTTGCCTGGGGATCGACACCGGACTCCTCCACGTCGCGGCCTCGCACGGAGTGCCGGTGGTGGCGCTCTTCGGGCCGACCGATCCGAACCAGTGGTGCCCGTGGGGAACGCCTGTCGAGGTGGTTCGCTCCTCGCGGACGGTGAAGCCCCTCCGCCAACGGCTCCACGAAAGGCTCTTCCCCGCCACCGTCGCGGGGCTCCGCTGGCCGACCGGCATCGCCGACATCGAGGACATCGACGTCGAGACCGTGATCGCGGCGATCGACCGTCTCCTCGCCGGCCGCAGCCGCGCGGCGGGGTGAGCCGGTGATCTCGCGGGCCACCGCGGTGCCGGCATCGACCGGTTACCAGATGTCGGCGAGGCGGATGCTCAGGCCGCCGGAGAGCGTCGTGACTGGATCGGCCTGTGGCTCGAGATGGTAGGTGCCGTCGCTGAGCCGATAGCATTCCAGGCGCTGGTTGTCGGGATCGGCGATCCAGTATTCCGCCACCCCGGCTCGTTCGTAGAGCTGTTTTTTCAGCGTGGTGTCTGTGGCAGCCGTCGATGGGGAGAGGATCTCGACGACGAGATCGGGAACGCCGTTGATCTTCGTGGGAGTGATCATGCGCGTGCGGTCGTTGAGCACGACGACGAGATCGGGCTGCACAATGTCATGCTCCGTGAGCTGAACATCGACCGGCGCGTTGAAGACGAGGCCCAGACCGGCCAACTCCACCTGCATGTAGAGCTGATGCTGGAGCCGTTTGGAGACCGTCTGGTGGCTCGTGGACGGCGCCGGGGTCATGACGTGGTCTCCGTCGATGATTTCGTGCCGCCATCCGTCGTCGGGAAAGCAGCAGTACTCCCGGTAGCCGAGCTTGGCTCGCGGGGCCACCCTTGCCGGCGTCGACGGGCTCATGTCGGTGGCCACAACGAAACTCCTCGCACCGATGGTCTCTTCTGCAGACAATTCCGTGACACGATGAAGTGTATACGTCGGTTCAGGTACGGTCAATTTCGTCGAGGCCACCCCGCTGAGGGAGGCGTTCAGCGTGCCGCCGCCGATCCGGCGACGAAGGCGCTCGCCCAGGCCCACTGGAAATTGAAGCCGCCGATCCGGCCGTCGACGTCCAAGACTTCACCGGCGAAGTGGAGACCGGGGCAGATCCGGCTCTCCATCGTGTCCAGCCGCACCTCGGAGAGCGGCACGCCGCCGGCCGTGGCCTCGGCGATCGTGAAGCCGCGGTCACCGACCACCGGCAGCTCCATTCCTTTCACCGCCGTCACGAGCCGGCGCCGGGCCTCGCGGGGGAGGTCTCCGGTCGGGGGCGCGGCGGCGGCGGCGCAGAGATGCTGCGCCAGTCGCTCGGTGAGATGCTTCCGGAGGACGGAGAGCG
>JBIIQL010000229.1:0-6154 GCA_044342095.1 Pirellulales bacterium | reverse complement strand
ACATCGTGATGATCCCGGCAGTGTCGGACGTCGTGGGGCTCAACGCCTTCACCCGAGCGCAGTTCTCCCGGGCAGCGGCTACCGTCTGTGCGCTTGTCGACACCAACGCCCGACTGGCTGCGGCAGGGGAGGGAGCCGGCACGAAGCCCCTCATCGTCGCCTCGATGTTCGGCAACACGACCCCGTGCGTCGAGCGCGCCCGCGAGCTCCTCGAAGCGGCCGGCCGCGACGTCGTCGTGTTTCACGCCACCGGCACCGGCGGGCGGACGATGGAGGCGCTGATCGAGAGCGGCCCGGTGGCCGGGGTCCTCGACGTGACGACGACCGAATGGGCCGACGAACTCGTCGGTGGGATCCTCGGCGCCGGCCCGACGCGGCTCGATGCCGCGGCCCGGCGCGGCATCCCCGCCGTCGTCGCGCCTGGATGTCTCGACATGGTGAACTTCGGCGCTCCCGAGACGATTCCCCCGGCCTTCGCTGGCCGCCGCTTCCACCGTCACAACGCCCAGGTGACGCTCATGCGGACGACGCCGGAGGAATGCCGTGACTTGGGGCGGATCCTCGCCCAGAAGGTGAACGCGTCGGTCGGGCCGGCGACGGTCCTCCTCCCGCTCGGCGGGATCAGCATGATCTCGGTGGCGGGGCAGCCATTTCACGATCCGGCGGCCGACGACGCGCTCTTCTCCGCGATCCGAAAATGGCTCAGCCCGGGGATTCCGCTGGTCGAGCTCGACTGCGCGATCAACGATCCGGCGTTCGCGGAGGCGTGCGTCGAGCGGCTCCTGGCGGGCTGATGCTCTCGGGCCCGCCCCGCCGCTGGCAGTCGGCCGGTCGCTCGCGGGTGGCAGCGGCTATCTCGGCGAACACTGGCGCCGCGATCCGCGCTTCCGAGAGGAGCGTGTAGTCGGAGGAGACCGCGTGGATCCTCCGGGCGAGATCGGCGTCGAAGCAGCGGAGGACGAGGCGAAGGGGCTGCCCGGCCCGGGCTTCGCGGCCGAACGACTGCGCCGCCAGGCCGATCTCGAGGTTGAGGGCGTCGTTCGACGTACACGCGATCAGCGCCCTGGCCCGATGGGCGCCGGCTCGGGCGAGGACGACCGGCCGCTTCGCATCGCCGACGATCACCGGGCAGCGGACACGGAAGTCGCGATGGGCGTCGTCGGGAGCGTCGGAATCGACGACCACCGCGGGCACGCCACGGGCCCTCAAGTCCCGAGCGACGGCAAGCCCGACGTGCCCCAAGCCGCAGACGATGACATGCCCCCGGAGGCGGCGGACACGGTATTCGTTGCGCATCTGATCGGCGGTGCCGGAAACGATGAAGATCGTGAGGAGCGAGGCGATGATCGCGATCAGAACGATGCCGGCAAACATGAGCACGATGCCGAACAGCTTCACCCAGTCGGGGGCATGCTGGAGATTGATGTCACCGAAACCGACGGTCGTGACGATCGACGTCGTAAAGTAGGCGGCGTCGACCCAGCCGAGTTCGAGCTGCCAGCGGAAGACCACGATCCCGAGGAAGTAGAGAGCGAGGAAGGCGAGCGGGATGGCGATAAAAGAGAGCCGGGGGGAATGCCACGGCATCTCGGCGTGCGATGCCGCACGCGCCACACCCAGGCCGGAGACTGCAGTCGGCACCGGGGCCTGGAGGGCCGCCTCGACGAACGCCTCGGCAGCCAGGCACTCCGGGGCCATTGCGGCGGTGATCCCGAAATCGTCTTCGAAGCGGGGGGCGAACCGGGGCTCGGAGTGACGCATGACGACCGACACGCCCGGCGCCTCCCCGCGGATCTCGAGCGCGGCTTCGAGATTGTGAACGTCGCTGGCCGTAACGAGGACGGCCGCCGCGGCGTTCTCGATGCCCGCCTCGCGCCGCACTCCAGCGCTGCGGAAGTCGCCGCGAACGATCCGGGCCCCGCAGGCCTCGGCACGTTCGACCCGATCAGCACCGGTGTGGCGGTCGGTGATGACGGTCACGGCGTGGCCAGAAGCGCACAGCGACTCGACGACGAGCAGACCAAAGCGGCCGAGCCCGCAGACGACGATTCGCAGCGGCGATTTCACGGAGGGCTCATCCATACCGTCGGGCCGCACGTAAGAATGGCGATCGTCATCAACGCTCCCTGCAGATTCCCGCTGCGCAAACGTTACCGTCAAGCCCCCGTTGGAAAAATGTGGCGGATGCCTTCGCCCTCGGAACGGTAGACTCCCCGGATCTTCGGCCGTACGAGGAGGTATCTATGCGCAAACCCCTCGTTCTTCTTGTCGCCCTGCTCGCCCTGCCGTTCGTCGAACTCGCCTTGCTCCTGAAGCTCGGAGCGCTCACCGATTGGAGGGTGCCGCTCCTTGCCGTGGTCCTCATGGCCGGAGTGGGGATCGTCCTCATCCGCTCGATCGGGTGGCTCACCCTCCGGCAGGTTCAGAAGGACCTCGATCACGGCGTTATCCCGGGGAATGCGATCCTCGACACGCTCTGCCTGCTTCTCGCCGGCCTCCTCTTCCTCTTTCCTGGCCTCCTGACGGATACCCTCGGGCTCCTGTTGCTCATTCCCCCGTCCCGTTTCCTCGCGAAGCGTGCCCTCGTCGGTTGGGTCGGCGCTGGCTTACGCGCCGGCACCATGAAGGTCCAAGTGACCGTCGACGGGTCCGACTCCACGGTCGTCGATGCGGAAGACGATGAGGCCTCCCTCCCGCGGCCACGGTTACCGGAGGGGTCCACCGGACTTCTCCCCCGGCTCGATCAACTGTCGGAGCCTGGACGTCGCAGCCCGACCGATGACGAGCGTTTCGGAGGTCCCGACGAACCGTAGGAGCGAATTGCTGGTGCCAAGCCTCTCGATCGCACGGAGAGCGTCGAGATTGATCACGAGCGACCGGCCGACACGGGCGAATCGCTGCGAGGGTAGCCCTTCGGCGAGTTCCCTGAGAAGCTGTTTGACGAGGAGAGACCTTCCGTCTCCGCGACGAATCAGCGAGTAGTTTTGCCGAGCTTCGATCCACAACACGTCGACTTGTGGAAGCAGGATCGTACCTCCACGCGCGGTAACCACGATCCGGTCCTTGTCCTCGGACTCAGGAGAAGGCGGAACGAATGGAAGCAGAGCATGACGGAGACGATCGATGGTCTTTGCTAGCCGGGCGGCGGTCACAGGCTTGAGAACATAGTCAAAAGCCCCCGCTTCGAAGGCTTCGAGCGTTCGGTCGTCGTGGGCGGTCACGAGCACGATGCGGAGGCCAGGATGCGATGATGTGAACAGCGCCATGCCGCTTTGGCGTGGCATCGAGATGTCGAGAAACACCACGTCGGGGTGAAGGGTTTCAAGAAGCACCGTAGCTTCCGCGACACTCGTGGCGGTGCCAACCACATCGACTTCCGGCTGCGTCGACAGAACGTCGCCGAGCCACCGGAGGGCCGAATCCTCGTCGTCCACCAGGATCGCTCGGATCTTCACTCAAGTCCCCCGGTCGATGTGCCTCGATTCGCCCTCGCATCAGCCGCGGAGAGGGGTAGTCTCAGGATCGCGCGCACGCCATCGGCGACCGGCCCAGCCTCGAGCGAAGCGTCGCGGACGTCGAGGAGATCCAGTCGCCGGCGGAGGTTCTCGATCCCCGTTCCGCGGCGACCGCCAGTCCCCGGCTCGATCCAACGGCCGCTGTTGTCGATCGTGATGATCAACACCGAGTCCTCGACCCGACAGTCGACGACGATCACCAAGGGCTCCGGGCTCGTCGCGGCGCCGTGTTTGAAGGCATTGTCGAGGAGTGGCTCGATGATCACCGGAGGCACCCGAAGCACTCCTGCCTCGGGGCTACACGAGATCCGACAGTCGAGTCGTTCACCGAACCGAACTCGCTGGACGGTGAGGTAATGCCCGAGGGCCTCGATCTCGCGAGAGAGCGGCTCGAGCGTTCGCTGCCGGTTCAGGCAGGAACGGAGGTGCTCGGAGAGCCCGATCGTCACGCTGGCAACGGCCTCGGGATCGTGCCGGCAGGCAAGCACGGCTGTCAGGGCGTTGAAAAGAAAATGAGGCTGGATCTGCTCCTCGAGACGCGACAACTCGCTCGTCCGCAGGGCGGCCTCGGCCTCGGCCGAACGCAGTTCCAGCGACTTCACCCGGCGCCACTGGGAACCGAGGCCGAAGCAGAGCAATCCAAGGCCGAGACCCGCGACACGATAGCTGATTCCATACGGATACGTCGGGACCAAAGCCAGCACGTTCGTGCCACGCCACCAATCCAGGAGCATCATGCTTCCGAGAAACAACCACCATTCGAGGGTCGCGACGACGACGAGGGTCACGATCATGCGGACGATTGATCCGACCGTGGCTTCGATCCCGAAGCGCAGGAAAAGGCCACGGAGGAGGGCGATCGCCGGAATGAGCGTCAGCATTCGCAGCAATGCTTGGGAGACGATGCCGACTTTCGACGGCGACTGATGGGCGATCGGGATCGCATCGACGGACTGGAACAGTGCGACGGCCATGAGCAGCGCATGGATCAACGCCACGGCGACAAGAAAGGCCGCCGTCAAGAGCCAGAAGAACGTCTCTTCGCTGCCGCGGAACGGACGCGCCCGAGTCCCCGGCTGAAACGTCAGCGTCCCAGCGGTGTGACCATGGTCGAGGGGGGATGGCTGCCACATGACGGCATTTTAGCCTCCCGGTTCTCCGGGTTGCAGCGGAAACGCGATGTCGACCCATCGGCCCGCGATGTCGATTCATCCCCACTCCGTGTCGATTCGTCAATTCCCGAAGCCCATCCCTATGCGCGTTGTCCAAGACCTTTAGATTCCTGAAGCGGTCTCAACCACCCTGGGGCAAGCTTTCTCGCTCCTCCACCCTACGGGATGAATCCCCATGCTGACGGACTGGCAACGTGGTTTTCGGCAGCGCCTCTACGCCACGTTCATGCGTCATCGACTCTGGTCCCGCTCCTTTCACCGAGCCCGCCGGAGAGCCTTGCGGAACTCGGCCCGCACGAGCAGCTGGGAAATGCTCGAACCGCGGGCGATGCTCGCCGGCGACGGCTTCATCACGCAGTCGTCCCTCGTCAACCCGAGCTTCGAGTCTGTCGACGCGAGCGTCTACGGCGCTCCGGATATTCGCGGGGCGGTCGGCTGGGCGCAGCATCTCAACTCCGGCGCACCGTGGAACACCGGATCGGTCACGACGACCTATGGCGGCAACTTCGAAGAAATCGACGACACGAGCCTGACCGATTCCCGCTACATGCGCCTGGCCTCCGATGGCGGATCGATCAGCGGCTACTACGGCTCCGGCGCCATCTCCCAGCGCCTCGGCAAGATGGAGGCGGGCAAGACCTACACGCTCACGGCCGACGTTTTTGGCGGCATCGGCAACACCGGCTACGAAGTGGTGGCGACGCTGACGAGCGACCTCGTCGGCGGGACGACATTTGCCACGGCGACGAGCGCGCCATTGTTGGCCTACGAGTTCTCGGATGGCGGGTCGGTCGTCTCCCACACCGCCACGGCACAGGATGCGGGCAGGGACCTCTGGATCACGTTCGCCACGACGCAGCCGGGCGACGGCCTCGCCCGCCGCGGCGGCATCGACGACATCCAGTTGGTGATCGCTGACAGCCCGGTCGTGCCCCAGGGGCCGTCGGCCCCCTCCAAGCCGGTGGTGTCCACGCTGGTGAACGGCAGCTTCGAGCAGATCTTCAACAACGCCGGCGATCCCCTCTACGGCGGCGAGCCGTTCACCGACATCCGGGACGCGGCGGGCTGGTTCCACGGCGTGAACACCGGCGCCCCGTGGAACACCGGATCGACCTACACGACGGGCGACTGGGGCAACTACGACGCAATCGACGAAGCGGGCCTGGACGGCGACCGCTACATGCGTCTGGTCTCCGATGGCGGGTCCATCTCTGGCCTCGCCGGCTACGGCGCTATCACCCAGTACCTCGGCCAGATCGAGGCGGGCAAGACCTACACGCTCACGGCCGACGTGTTCGGCGGCAATGGCAACGCCGGCTACGAGGTGGTCGCGACGCTGGCGAGCAGCATCGTCGGCGGGACGACATTTGCCACGACGACAAGCGGGCTCTTGTCAGCCTACGAGTTCTCGGATGGCGGCTCGGTCGTCGCCTACACCGCCACGGCCGACGACGCCGGCAAAGACCT
>JBIIQL010000228.1:0-6157 GCA_044342095.1 Pirellulales bacterium | reverse complement strand
GGACATCCGTGAAACCCGCGACCCTTCATGCAAGCAATCGGCGCGCCAAACGAGGGACTGTGGGGTGAGTGATCTTCAGGAGCCTTTTTTTAGGCTCTTTTCAGGGTGATCTCTGCCCCGGCACCGATTCCGGTCCTTGCTGCCACTTTGGCAGCAGAACGGGGGACGACGGGGGCGGGTGGCCGGCGGAAAAGTCGCCCATCGCCGGGGACGGTTCCGAGGAAGGAGCGCCCGGCCGGGGGTGGCGCGGAGCGATGGCAAACCGTCTGCCGAAAGGCTAGGCTCTGCTCTGATCGCTCGGTGCGGCGTCGATGGCCGAGGTTTGAGGTTTCCAGACAGCAGCCGGGAATCCTGGAGGGCTCTTCGCCCTGGATTTCAGGCCCTAGCGAGGGTTTCGTCTGCATGCCGACGCATCAAAGGATCGACGTGTCGAAGGTCGGCGACGTGACGGTCGTCCGGTTCAACGACCGCAAGATCCTCGACGAGGCCAAGATCATCCAATTTGGCGAGGAGCTTTTCAGCCTCGTCGACCTCGACAATCGCAAAAGCATCCTCCTCAACTTCGACGGCGTCGAGTTTCTCTCGAGTGCAGCCCTCGGGAAACTGATCACGCTCGACCGGAAGGTGAAGTCGCACAAAGGCCGGCTGAAGATGAGCAATATCCGGCGCGAGATCTATGATGTGTTTCTGGTCACGAAGCTGAACAAGGTTTTCGACATCCATGACGGGGAGGCGGAGGCGCTCTCCGCGTTCTAAAGCGTTTTTCGGCATCCCGTCCCGTCGGGATCGTGTGGTTCCGGGGATGGGTACGGCGGATCGGCGTCAGGTTGGATCGACCAGATGGCACATGACTCTTCCGTCCGCGCCGCAAACCCCTCGCCGGATGACGGCGGTGCTTGGCGCCTCGCGGTCCATCTCCCCAGTGAACGCGGGGCGAGTCGGATCGTCACCGAGGGGCTCCTCGAGCAACTCGGGGTTCATGGCTGGGAGTCGGCGGACGTCTTCAGCATCCATCTGGCGGCCGAGGAGGCGATCGTCAACGCGATCGTCCATGGCAACAAACTCGACCCGCACAAGCAGGTGTATGTCGAGTGCCTCGTGTCGCCGGATCTCGTGCGGGTGGAGATCACCGACGAGGGGGCCGGTTTCGATCCTGCCCAGGTTCCCGACTGCACGTCCGACGAGCGCCTTGACGTCCCCAGTGGTCGGGGTGTGATGCTGATGCGGACGTTCATGACCCGGATCGAATACAACGAGAAGGGGAACCGGGTGTTGATGGAGAAGCGGAAGGGGTGACGGGCGATCCCTCATCCCAGTCTGATTCGAGCCCTTTTCCCCCCGACTGCCAGCCCGTCCGCACGGGCTTTTTTCCCCCCGATTCATCGGGTATTCTTGGGGGCCCGCCCGGTGAACCGTCACCGAGGGGGGCCGTTTCGGCGGTTCGACGCATTCCCCGATAGCTCAACGGTAGAGCGGCCGGCTGTTAACCGGTAGGTTGTAGGTTCGAATCCTACTCGGGGAGCTAAGCCACTCTCATAAGAGTTGGCACGATGAGGCAGGCAGGTGAAAAACCGCCTGCCTCTCGGTGTTTCTGGGGGTTGTGAGGCTGGGCGGTTTCTTCGCCGCCTCTGCGTGCCACGGAAGAAAAGCGCCGTCACGCTTCCTTTGCGGCACGATTGCCATCGTCAGCATCGGCCTCGGCCGTGACGATTGCGTCGACGGCCCGGAGCAGCAGGACGCCCCATCGATGGGGTGCACTGTTTGCAGGAGGCGGTCAACGAAGCGGACGAGGCGGCCGTCGTCGTCGCTCGGTTCCGGATCGCTGGTGAGCGCTCACGGAATCCTTATCAAAAAGACATCGTTTGCTTGCCGGATGCTCATGTGCTCCTGACGGCGGAATGGTCACTTCGTGGCGTTCGTGTTTTTTGGCTCCGTGAGCGACGCTCGTCGCACTTCGGCCCCCCTCGCATCCCAGGACGCTTCCATGAACACCTCGCCCCAGTCGTCGTCGCCCGTCGGTAAGCCACGCGCGTTCACGCTCGTCGAATTGCTCGTGGTGATCGCCATCATCGGCACCCTCGTGGGGCTCCTTCTGCCGGCCGTGCAGGCGGCCCGCGAGGCGGCACGGCGCACCAGCTGCACGAACAACATGCGGCAGATCGGCCTGTCGTTCCACAACTACGTCACGGCGTACAACAAGTTGCCCAACTCCCGCCCCGTCGCCAAGACGACGCCGGCGAGCGTGATGAGTTGGCCGGTGCTGGTGCTCGATTACTTCGAGGAGGGATCCCTCGCCCGCCTCTACGACAAGACGGTCCCTTGGAACACCGGGGCCAACGCCGTCACCGGCCAGACCGTGGTGCCGCTGTTCGTGTGCGCGTCGGGGCCCGGTGCGTCGCGGCTCCCCACGGCAGGGACTGGCAAGGACATCGACGGCAAGGTGATGGGGCCGCTCGACTACATCGTCATGCACCGTCTCCGCCACCGGTTCTACACCGCCAACGGCCTCACGAACCCCGCCGGCACGGCCGACCACGACGGCGCGCTCGTCAACGGCCGCGACAGCAAGATCGCGGAGATCCTCGATGGCCTCAGCCACACGATCATGGTGATGGAGAGCGCAGCGCGCCCGAACCACTACCTGGTGAAGAAGGCCCAAAACAAGCTCCTTCCCCGCCCCGAGGGCTTCGGCTGGACCGATCCCGACGGTGCCGCCGGATCGATGGACGGCACCGACGCGACCACCGGCGCCATCAACGGCTCGAGTGGCACGGGGAAGTGCATCATGAGCTGCAACAACGACAGCGAGCCTTACGCGTTCCATCCCAGCGGCATGAACGTGGCGATGGCCGACGGGTCGGCTCGGTTCATCGCCGATTCGATCCCGCCGGAAGTCTTCGCAGCGCTGCTGACGGCCAAGGGGGGCGACCACGCGGGCGGCGACTACTGAGCCGAGACGTAATTCCGTGCCGGCAGGATGTTCGGTGGCCGACCGCTACCGGACCGAGCGGCACGGTGATTGCGGCAAGGGTCCCGGTGGGGCACTTCCAGACTTCCGGTCGGGGGCGATAATGCCCGACCGGAGGATCAAGCGATGGCGAAAGCAACCTGCCCCGTGACCCGTGCCGAGTTTCTCGAGAAGGCCACCCCGATCACCGTCGTCATCAACGGCGTGGTCATGGAGGCCGGCGCGCGGGAGTTTTCCACCGGTTCCCTCGGCTGGTACTCCAGCGGCACGATCACCGTCTCCGTCGGCGGGACACCGGTCGACGTCCAGATCGGCCTCAACATGACCGTGACCGGCTCGAAGGACCTGCCGAAGAAGCGGAAGTGAGCAGCCGCCAAGCGATTGTCGGCCGGTCGGCCCGCGCTGGAAGGTGTGACGTATTTCCGCCGTGGGTCAGCGGGTGAGTGAGAGAACGCCGACAGCGAGGCGGCCGTCGGTGTGGAAGGGATCGCCACCGCCGTTGGTGCCGCGGAGCTCGCGGTGGAAGCGGTCGACCCAGTAGTAGCCGGAGAGCGTGCCGGCATCGTGGGTGTCGACGAGCAGTTTGTCGCGCTCCCGATCGACCGCGGCGCCGATGCGGTGCGTGATCCCACCCGTTGTTCGGCTGATCTCCACGCGCTCGTCGTACGTCGCCGCACCGAGCCACAAGGGCTCGCCATCCTCGTCAACCGCTTCCGACCGCCAGAAGCGGACATGATGGCGCTGCTTGGGGCTTCGCCCCACCGGCTGCTCGAAGGCCAGATCCTGCTTCCTCCCCCACACGAACAGGTCGCTTACCGGCGCATGTGGATAGGGTTTTTTCAGGACGACGTCGGCGGCGATTCTCATCGACGATCGAAGCGTGATCGGATCGGCGGCATACCATCCCCCCCGGGCGAGCGCGTGATGGAGCTCTCGATCGGATCCCACGAACGCCACGTTGATCGGATCCCCCGCATGCCCGCGCCCGGTCTTCGTCCGCCGCGGCGCGCTTGCCAGCGCCGGGTGGGGCGCGACGAAGCGGTCGACCGTGGCGTGGGCGTCGGCAGCCGACTCGGTGGCCGGGGCCCGGGGGGCGCTCGCATCCTCTCTCGCCACAGCGCTCCGCGAAGGAGAGGCCTCGAATGGGAGCGTCAGTGCGAGCATCCAGTGAGCAGCAACGAGCGGCGTGCACCGGGCCGTCCATCGGGCCTGTGGCCGGATCAGCAACGGGATGAACGGGCTCAAGGGCGCCTCCACGTCGGGGAAAACCGCCGGGGAGAGTAGGACTCCGGCCGCCGCGTCTCAAGGCCGGTCGGCGGCCCATTGGGGTATGCTCGCAGGGGGGGAAGCGACGCGATCAGCGAACGGATATCTCCTCGGAAGGCCGTGCCATGATCGCTGGCCCTTGGTCCTCCACCGCCGCCCAGTGATGCCACCACCTTCCCCGGGAGCCCCCTCCATGTCGCGCTCGTTATCGAGGTCTTTGCCGAGCCTGGGGATCATTCTGTTCGCCCTGCTCATGGCTGCCCCGTGGCCGGCGCCCGCACGCGCCGCCGACGACGCGTCGCAGGCTGCGGAGCGCTTCGGCGTGGCGGCGTTCGATCTCGAGCGGCTGTCACGCGTGCCGGAAGTGTTTCCGGCCGACGGCTTCCCAGTCGGGCCGGAGGGGGATGAGCGGATCAGGCCGCTGTTCTTCGTCGGCCCTGAGTATCAGGGGCGACCGACCCGCGTCTTCGCGTGGTACGGGGCTCCGGCGACGACGCCCGGCACGAAGCTCCCGGCGATGGTCCTCGTCCATGGTGGCGGCGGGACGGCGTTCGAGCGCTGGGTGAAGGTGTGGAACGATCGTGGGTACGCGGCGATCGCCCTCGATCTGTGCGGGTGCGTACCGCGCGGAACGTATGGCAACTGGGAGCGCCATGCCGACGGCGGGCCCCCCGGCTGGGATGCGGCCTTCGGCCAGGTGGAGGAGCCGCTCGAGGATCAGTGGCCGCATCAGGCGGTGTCGGCGATCGTGCTGGCCCACTCGCTCCTCCGATCGTTTCCTGAAGTCGATGCCGACCGCGTCGGCCTCACCGGGATCTCCTGGGGGGGCTACCTCACCTGTCTCACGGCCGGGGTCGATCCTCGCTTCCGCCTCGCCGTGCCGGTGTACGGCTGCGGCTATCTCGCCGACGACTCGGCCTGGCTAGCTCGGTTTGCCGAGATGGGGCCGGAGAAGGGGGCGCGATGGACGGCGTGGTGGGATCCCGCGAGTTGGCTCCCGCGCGCCGAAATGCCGATGCTGTGGGTCAACGGCACGAACGACTTCGCCTATCCGCCCGGCTCCTGGCAGCGTTCCTATCGGCTTCCGAAGGGGCCGCGGACGCTCTGCCTGAGGGTTCGGATGCCCCATGGCCACGGACCTGCGGGGGAGAATCCCGAGGAGATCCGCGCGTTCGCCGATGCGATCCTCATGGCACAGCCCGGCGCTGGCCCGGGGCTGGCGACGATCACGGGGCAGGGGAACGATAACGCATCGACCTGGGTGACCTGGAGCGGAGGGCGGCCGATCCGCACCGCCGAGCTCTGCTTTACCACCGCCGCGGGCCGCTGGCAGGACCGGCTCTGGGAGACGGAGCCGGCCGCACTTGATCCGGTCGCCGACGGCACGGAAGGGCGGGCAAGAGCCGTCATCCCCGCCGGGGCGACAGCCTGGTATCTCAACCTCGTCGACGAGGCAGGGCTCGTCGTCAGCGGCGAGCATGCCGTGCGGTAAGCGCGGGGCAGCCACCTGCGTCCCCCGCCGTGCCTCGTAGAGCGTCGCTCACTGGTCGCTCAAGCGGGGATGTCGCTCATCGCCGGATCAGGAAAGCTTGTCGAGGGCGTCGAGGAGGCTCATCGCGCGCCTGGGGTTCCCGATCAATTCGACGAACTTCTTGGCGGCGATGAGATCGGTGAGGGTGAAGGCGTCGTCGGAGGGGGGAGTGGGGGCGGTCGCCAGCCGAGGAGATCTCGGGGGAGCGGCGTCGCGCCGCTTCTTCCGCGGGCGTCGTTCCACGCCAAGGTTCCCGAGGATCTGACTCACCTGCGGGGAGACGACCTCGATCCCGCGCGATTTGAGGATCTCGATGATGTCCCGGGGCCGCGGACTGCCACCGGCATCCAGGATCCGCCTCGCTTCGATCCGGATCTCCTCGCTCTTGTTCA
>JBIIQL010000227.1:0-6159 GCA_044342095.1 Pirellulales bacterium | reverse complement strand
CGCCGAACGGCCGGGCAGCGGCCGACAGGATCACGTCGAGTTGCCCTGGAGCGGCGTCAGGCCGTGGGCGTTCTCCCAGGCCGTTATTTTGTCGACGTGCTTGAGCGAAAGTCCGATGTTGTCGAGCCCCTCGAGCAGGCAGTGGCGACGGAAGGGATCGACGGCGAACGAGCGGGAGAATCCGCCGTCGTCGCGGACCTCGCAGTTCTCCAGGTCGACCGTCAGCCGGTAGGCGTGCCCGGCGGCTTCGGCGACGGCTGCCCGACGAAACAATTCGTCGACGTCGGCTTCGTCGAGCTTCACCGGCAGCATGCCGTTCTGGAAGCAGTTGTTGAAGAAGATGTCGGCGAAGGTCGGGGCGATCACGGAACGGAACCCGTAGTCGTCGAGGGCCCACGGGGCATGTTCGCGGCTCGAGCCACAGCCGAAGTTGCGACGCGCCAAGAGGATGCTCGTCCCCTGACGGATCGGCTGGTTGAGCTCGAAGGCAGGATCGGGCGATCCGTCCGGGAGAAACCGCCAGTCGAAGAACAGAAACTGCCCGAACCCGGTCCGCTCGATCCGCTTGAGGAACTGCTTGGGGATGATCTGGTCGGTGTCGACGTTGGCGCGGTCGAGGGGGGCGACGTTCCCGGTGTGGGTCGTGAACGGCTGCACGGGGGTGGAACTCCGTCTGGGGCGGTGGGGATCGGTCGGGCGTGGAGGCGGGAGGGAACGGCTGTGGACGTCGAATATCAGAGGTAGCGCCACTGTCGGATGTCGGTGAAGTGCCCCTTCACGGCGGCGGCCGCGGCCATCGCCGGCGAGACGAGGTGGGTGCGTCCCCCCTTCCCCTGCCGGCCCTCGAAGTTGCGGTTGCTCGTCGAGGCACAGCGTTCGCCGGGTGCGAGCGTGTCGGGGTTCATCCCCAAGCACATGCTGCACCCCGCTTCCCGCCACTCGAAGCCGGCGGCCGTGAACACCCGGTCGAGACCTTCGGCCTCCGCCTGACGCTTCACGCGGCCACTCCCGGGAACGACCATCGCCCTGACCCGCGACGCGACGCTGTGACCGCGGACGACGCTGGCCGCCGCACGGAGATCTTCGATGCGGCTGTTGGTGCAGGAGCCGATGAAGACCCGGTCGATCGGGATCGCCGCGATCGGCGTGCCGGCCTCGAGCCCCATGTACTCAAGCGCTCGCGAGGCGCTCGAACGGTCGCTCGCATCGGCCATCGAAGTCGGGTCGGGCACCGTGGCATCGACCCCCACGACCTGGGCGGGATTCGTTCCCCAGGTGACCTGCGGAACGACGTCGCCGCCGGAGAACGTCTCGCTCCGGTCGTAGCGGGCACCGGCGTCGCTCGGCAGGGTCGACCACCGGGCCACGGCCTGGTCGAAATCCTTCGGGACGAGGTCGCGGCCGCGGAGATAGTCGAAGGTGATCTGGTCGGGGGCGATCATGCCGGCGCGGGCACCGGCCTCGATCGACATGTTGCAGACCGTCATCCGCTCCTCCATCCCGAGGCGGCGGATGCAGGGGCCGGTGTATTCGATGACGTAGCCAGTGCCCCCTTCGGTCGTCAGTCGACCGATGAGGTAGAGGACGAGGTCCTTGGCGGTCACGCCGGGATGGAGTTCCCCCTCGACGCGGACCTCGAACGACTTCGGCTTCGACTGCCGGAGGGTCTGCGTGGCGAGGACATGCTCGACCTCGCTCGTGCCGATCCCGAACGCGAGTGCCCCGAGGGCACCGTGCGTGGCGGTGTGGCTGTCGCCGCAGACGATCGTCATCCCCGGCTGGGTGATCCCCAATTCCGGACCGATGACGTGGACGATCCCCTGATCGGCGTCCCCGAGGTCGAACAAGCGGACACCGAACTCCCGGCAATTCGCCCGCAGCGTGTCGATCTGCTGCTTCGAGATCGGGTCGGCGATCGGCAGCCGACGATCGGTGGTGGGGATGTTGTGATCGGGCGTCGCGAACGTCGCCTCGGGACGTCGCAACCGGCGCCCGGCGACCCGCAGGCCTTCGAAGGCCTGAGCGCTTGTAACCTCGTGGACGAGGTGCCGATCGATGTAGATCAGCGGTTGTTCGCCGTCAGGGCTGCAGACGAGATGATCGTCCCAGATCTTGTCGAGAAGCGTGCGCGGAGCGGGCATGGAGGGGATGACGCGGGGCTGGTGGGCGCTCCGTCGACCCCGATGGGCCGGGAGCCGGGCGCCCGAACCCGCAATGTAGCCGCCGGTGGCTGGCGGGGCCACGGGGTGGCGCCTGGCTGCTGTGGCGACGCCCGCGGTCGGGCTGTTTTCAGGCCGCTGCCCGTCGCTGCACCGTCCGCGACGCCAATTCCTCCAGCCGGGCCGCCTCGAGGGGCTCCCACGAGCGACCTCGGGCCGGTTCGACGAGGAGCGTGGACGTGGGGCGCACGAGTCGCTGGATGAAGAACCAACTCCGCTCCAAGTGCTTCGGCTCGTCGTCGGCCGACACGAGGACCAGATCGAACACCCCGAGATGGTTGCTCACCCGGGCGAGGGCCGAGTCGGCGTTGCCGGGAACGAGTTGGATCTTGGCAAGCGGAGTGAGTCGCTGGTGAGCAGCTTTAAGGGTCACGCCGGGGGGATCGGTGGGCGTGCGGCTCTCGAAGCGATCGATGCCGACATACTGGATCGGCGTGCCGTCGCTGGTCGGACCGAGGAGCGAGAGCATCCGTTCCGTCCGCGCAAGCGTCCCCAAGCCGATCTCCAGGACGCGTTTCGGCGGCGTCCGGAGCAGGTGCCGCCACAGCGGCCGCTCTGCCGCCGGACGGGAAAAGCGGGTCAACCACAGCGAGCCGAACCACCCAGGGAAAGCCATGGAACCACACCGATTTTGGGGAGAGGGCCCGGTCCATCGAGCCCTTCTCTCTATCGGTCGGTGGTGGTGGCTGCTGGAGCCCGGGGCGGGGTGAGCCGCAGACCTTGCCACGCCCGCTGAGGGGCGGGCGTGGCTGCCAGCCGGCGACTCAGTTCCCCGCCGCCTTGATCTTCGCCACGGCCGCCGCAGCGGCCCTGCGGACTGCCGGCAGCGGATCATCCTCGCTGACGAGTTCGAGCATCGGGACGGCACTCACGGCCGCGGCCCCCAGGTCGCCGAGCGCCGCTGCCGCCTCGAGGCGAGCCAGATCGCGCTTGCCGCGGAGCGCCTTCCGAAGGGCCGGCACCGCAGCGGCCACCTGAGCCTTGTTCTCGGGCTCGATCTTGAGCAGCGCCCAGATGGCGACCGACGCCATGAGTTCATCCTCCGATTTCGACAGGCCACGAAGCGTCTCGGCGACCGATGCCGACGCCGGACCGATCCGCCCGAGGGCGTAAGCGGCGGCGTAGCGGAGGGCGTCTTCTTTTTCGTCGCTGGCGAGGAGCTTCGCGAGGGCCGGAACGGCCTCGGCAGCTTCCGGGCCGATGGCGGCGAGGGCCACGGCGGCGTCGCCACGCGTGGCCGGGTCTGCGTCGGCAAGCGCTGCGACGAGGTTGTCGACCGCCGGTTTGGCCTTGGAGCCGGCAGCGGCCAAGAGTTCCATCGCGAGCGTCCGCAGGGCCGGCTTGTCGAGCGCCTTCTCGAGCGCGGCGATCGCCGTTGGGCCGAGCCGGACCAGCGACGTCGCGGCTGCCCCGCGGACGGCCGGGTGATCGTCTTCGAGCAGCCCGACGAACCGATCGGCAAGCGTCGCCTCGTCGGCGTCGTCGAGACTCCCGGTGAGATCGGACAGAGCCGACATCGCCGCGATCCGCGTATTGACACGATCGGAGCCGAGGGCCGTGGAGAGGGTGGCCAGCGCCGCCGAAACGAGGGTCTTGTCCTCGGGATGGATCCGAGCCCGGGCCCACGAGGCGATCCCGGCGAGGAATGGATCACCGTCGGCCGAAGCCTTCTCGAGCGCGGCATCGGCCGAAGCGACCCGCATCCGCCCGAGGGCGTAGGCCGCCGACGACTTCACGGCCGTGTCGGGGGAGTCGAGGGCGGCGGACAGTTCATCGGCGGCTTCGGCAGCCGGCTCGCCGATCGCGGCCAGCGCGAGCATCGCCTGCATCCGTTCCTCTGGTTCGCCCGTGAGGGCTGCGGCCGTCAGGGCACCGGCAGCCGGGGCGGCCGCCGGACCGATCTCCGTCAGCGCGACCGTCGCCCAATAGCGCGACTTCGGATGCTTGAGCGCTTCGACGAGCACCGGCACCGCGTCGCCGCCGAGGTCGGCGAGCGATTCGAGCGCCGGCATGACGACCGAGGGATCGGCATCGGAGAGGGTGTCGTCGAGGAGATCGGCGAGTTTCCCCGCCTCGGGGCGGAGGGCTGCGATCGCCTTGAGGCTGCCGCGACGGACCCGCGGGTCGGCGTGAACGAGCGTGGCGGCGAGGGCATCGACCGCTTCGGCATAGGCCTTGGCATGGTCGTCAGCGAGCGCCGGGCCTTCGTCGGCACGGATCTCACGGATGGCGGTGGCGGCCTGGGTGACGACGATCGGGTCGGCATCCTTGAGCAGTGCGACGAGCTTGGGGAGGACGGGGAAGGCATCCTCACCGATGCGGCCGATGGCCCGGGCGGCGTGCCAGCGGAGACGGATGTTCTCGTCCCCCATGGCCTTGACGAGATCGTCGAGCGCCGGGAGGGCGTTTTGGCCGAGGTCGGCGATTGCGTCGACCGCCTGAACGCGGCCATCTTCGTCGCTCGCGGCCGCAAGCGCCGCGCGGAGATCATTGATGGTGCCGGCGCCAGGAGCGCCCTCGTCGGCAGCCGGAGTTGCCGCAGCCGGGGCGGCCGCGCCGGGAAGTTCGAGCGTGTCGGCGGCGGGCTTGTCAGCCTTACCCGACTTCTCGTCCTCGATCGACTTCTCTTCGGCCGGCATGGCGGGCGCGGGCCGCTTCGGCACCCCCTCAGCCTTCGGCTGGCTCGGCGGTTCGCCGGGGGTCTTTTGTTCGCCGAAGGAGACTTCCGGCGGCTTCTGGTCGGACGCCGGCTTCTTCGTCCCGGTGCACCCGAGCATCGTCGTCAACCCGACGACACTCACGATCACGATCGTTCCCTTGAACCTCATCTCGATTCACTCCAGGATGTGCTCCGGGAAAAGCCCGCGACGACGCGCAGCGCCATTCCGCTCTCGAAAGCCATAGCATGGCAAGCTCAGGGAACCGACGGCGACGGATGAAACCCCCGCGATAGATTCCTGACCGAAGGCGTCACGACCGTCACGATCGTGCCAACCGGCACCAGCGGTCGCGATAGCAGGCCCGGCTCCAGCTCCGAGCGTCCCGACGGACCTTCGGATGCGGTTTTCCGGCCTGCCGGGCGCGAAAGCGGTGTCGCCCCTCCGGCGAACGGATTGTATACTCCGGTGTGCTGTTTCTCCCATCGGAGTTTTCCGATGGCGGAGATTGTTCCATCGCGGAGGACTGGCCGGTCCGCGCCCGTTACTCCCCCACCCTTCCATCCCGCCCCCAGCGGGCCACCAAGAGGCAGGTCATGCGTCGCTGTGCCCCCACCGTCGCCGCCCCGGTTCGTTCTTTTCCGGCTCTCGGTTCCGTGGCCCGGATCGTCTCTGGCCGCCGGGCGTCTCGGTTCCTCGCCCGGGCCGGTTTGGCCGCCGCGGTCGGGGTGATGGTGGTCGGTGCTTCGGGCACCGCCTCGGCCCAGTGGGGCGGTTGGGGCTGGGGCATGGGGGGCGGCATGGGAGGAGGGTATGCCTCGACGGCCGGTCAGGCCGCGGCCTACGGGCTCTCCGACGTGATCCGCTCCGAGGGCTACGCCAACCTCCAGAACTCCGAGGCGGCGAAGAACTGGGAAGATGCCAAGACGAAGGAGATCGACAATCGTCAGAAGTGGACCAACACCTACTTCGACATGCGGCGCACGAACAAGGAAGCGCGGCAGGCGGAAAACGGTCCCGCGGTGACGCACGATCAGGCGATCCGGTACGCCAAGGCGGCCGCCCCGCCGCGGCTGACGTCGGCGCAACTCGATCCGGTCACCGGCCACATCGAGTATCCGCTCCTCCTCACCGAGAAGGACTACGACCCCTACCGCACCGATCTCGATAAGTTGTTCTCCGATCGGGCCTCCAGTGGCGGCAGCCTCCAGTACGAGGAGTTTGAGAAGATCCGCGGGACGGTTTCGAAGTTCATCGACGCCCTGAAGACGAACGTCAGCCGT
>JBIIQL010000226.1:0-6169 GCA_044342095.1 Pirellulales bacterium | reverse complement strand
GCTGGCGGCGAGTGCCAGCCCGCCAATCGTGTCGAAGTTGGAATTGGTGATCACCTGCCGGCCAGCTTCGCTCGCCTTGAGCGAGATCGTCGCCTTCGAGGCGGGAAGGGCGTTGATCGTCAGGTCACCCTGAATCTGGTCGACGTTGATCGCGATGTCGGCGGCAGGCCCGACGTTCGTTCCGGCGAACAGGTTGTGCTGGGAGAATCCGGCGGTCCGGACGTTGATCGTGCCACCGTCGGCGGCGGCGTTGTTGAGCGTGATGCTCTGGGAGCCGCTGATGAGACCGGAGGCACCGGTCAGAATGTGATGGGGATTGGTCGAGTTGACCTGGAGATTGACGAAGCCGGCATTGGTGATCTGGCCGTCGATGAGGATGTCGCCGCCATTGGAGCCGTAGCCATACGTCTGGTAAGGGGTGGAGTTTCGCGGTACGCCACCACCGGTCACGATTTCGACGCCGCCATTGGCGACGATCGACGCACCGGCGATGACTTTGAAATCACCGTCGGCGACGCGACCGAAAAACGGTCCGCTGATCTGGTTCTCGATCTGCACCAGGTGCTCGGCGGCGAGCAGATTGGTGTACCGGGCCGTCATCCTCGCCTGGACGTAGATCTCGGTGCCCAGGAGGTTGTAGCCGCCGCCGCCGTTGGGAAGCGCCCATGCCGGAGCGCCGGCCGGATAGGCCTCCGCCGCATCGGAGCGGATGATGACTCGGCCCGTGCCGACGGCCTGGCTGAAATCGATTTCAAGCGCCAGCGGCATCGAATCACCGACGTTGAGAATGAACGTCGGATCGACCGTGCCGGGGGCTGCCGAGACGCGGAGTTTCGAGAGATGGAACACCTCGCCCGGATCGGAGGCGCCGGGATTCCACATCGTGGGCGGGGTGGAATACTGGCGGTCGAGCGAAATCGGCCCAACCCAGTTCCGGCCGGGAATGCCACCAACCGCTGGCAGGGACGTTCCCCAGTTCGTGAACTGGATGCCGGGACCGAAATTGGGGAGCCCCGAGAACGTGGTGCCGGAGTCGAACTGGAGTTCGTTCGTGTTGGCGACATTGCGGACGTACATCGTCGCGCTGTCGGACGGGTTTGTCTTGTCGTTGAAGATCTCGAAGTTGTACATGTACGCCTGAACCTGATTGTTCGGCTGTACATCCGTGTGCGTGAAGCCCACGTACTGGAAGGCGAGCAGTCGCCGATCTTCGAGCGACTCCACCGTGGAAATCACATCCTGGCTCCGCATCCGCTTCCGCCGGGCCAGACGGGCCGGGCCTCCCTGCGTGCGGGAGGCATCGAGGTCACGGGAGAAGCGATTGAAAATGCTGCCGAACTTCATGGCGCTTTTTCCTAAAAAAGAAATCTGCTGACGGGCGGATGAGGTGGCTGGCGGAAGACACTACCGCCGGTGGTGGGGTCACCGGCCTCGGAGGATGACAGGGAGTCGACGCACTGGGTACGGGAATGCCCAAAGGGCCGGAAGGGGAAACCGCAACACGGTTTGAGGAGATACGGGGCAATCGGGTCAGATCGGCGGGGAGCGTGGCTGCAGCGCGGGGGGCGATCCCCATCGCGGAGGCGGACACGCACAGCGGACGGTGGCAGTGGTCGCGGGGGGTGTACCAAACCCACGGCCAAGCACCGACCGCGATTTGCGGCCACCTGTTTCCTGCTTCTCCCGTGCCTGCCTGCTGGCAAGGCGATGGTCTGATCCTTGTGTTGCCCCGTCTCCACTAGAACGGGTGTCATCGGAAAAAGTTCGCCCACCGGTTCCGAATTTTTCCAGAGGGCCCCGCTTCTCTGGTCGGAACATGAGTATTTTCGGGGTTTTCGCGGTTTGGGGGTTCTCGGGGATTTGCGGTCCGTCGTCCTGAAATGCCGATTCCCGCCGGGGGGCGGGAAGGCACCGAACAGGTTCGGACCGGCTGGACCGGCTGGGGCGGCGCATCACCACCGCCCCTCGAGGCCGAGCGAAACGCCCTGCACCACCGTGCTCCCGGCGGTGTTGAGCGATCCGCGGACCGGCGTACCCGGGCCACCCGAACTGACGGTCTGGCCGCGGAGTTGGTTCGTCGGCTGGGCGAGGCCCTGGAGCCAGAGGCCGAGGTAGCCGACACGGAGCGAGAGATTGCAGGTGATCGGGAGCGTGCCAGTCAGCCCCACCTCGCCGACGAAGGCGGCGGCGCCACCGGCGGCACGGACGTTGGCCGTCTGCCATTCGCCGGGGGCGAGCTCGTAGGTGTAGGCCGAGTTCTGCACCGCGTTGTTGTAGTAGGCCCCACCCTTGAGGAGACCGTCGACCCGGAAGCCCTGGCCGCGGTCCCAGAGGCGGATGTCGGTGCCGATCTGATAGCCGTAGAGGCTGTTGTAGGTTTGGTTGCCGAAGATGTCCTCGCCGTAGATCGGCTGCGGGTCGGCGGGATCGATCTGGTAGTGGTCGGCGAGGGTGAGATTTTCTCCCCAGCCGAGCATCCGGAAGCCCTGCATGAGGGCGATGTTCGGCCGGACTCGCGCCCAGCGGTTGAACTCGAAGCTCCAGATCGACGCGCTCAAATCAGCGGTGGCGGTGTCGACCGGCGTGAAGGCGTTGCCGTAGATGCCCGGCGGCGTCATCCCGTAGCCGTTGACCGACGGCAGCGTCGCCTCCTGGGAGCGGAAGTTCGCCGCGTTGAACCAGGTCGTTTCCCAGGCGTTCTGACAGTCGTCGGTGCGGTAGATGGAGAACCGCGGGCCGGCTGCCGGCGTGCTCTCGAGTTGGCCGGCGCTGAAGGCCGTCGCCCCGAAGCCGTTGGGAGTGGGGGCGGTGTAGGAATAGAGCGGGATGTCGTTGGGGGAGTTGCGCCACAGGAGGAGGGCGTCGCTGCGGAACGTCCAGGTGGCACACTTCTGGTCGTGGAGCACCTGGAGGAGGCCCGGCTGCTCGAACGGCCCCTGATCGCGGGGATAGCGGCAGGCATCGGCCACCCAGCCGGTACAGTCGCCGGAGCTGCCACCGTCGTCGGCGACGGCGGCGCTCGAGTCATACGAGTCCGAAGAGACGATCGCCGTCGATTCCCGCTCGACGACCGGGCCGGAGGCGTTCGACGGGGTCGGAGAGAACCCGAGCCCTTCCGGCGAAGGCGGATCGATGAGCTCGACGCCGCTGTCGGCCACGACGGCCCGGCTGCCATCCTCGTCTGCACCCCAGTCCTGGCCGGCGGCGGGCACCACCGTCATCGCTGCGGTCGCCGCCACCGACATGGCGGCCATCCACCCTCCGATTCGCGCCTGTTTCCGCATCATCTTTCCCGTCTCCGGTGGAAACTCCGAACTGCGGGATGAAATCGGTCGTGCCGGTCCTGCGGCGGTAGGGTTGTGCCCGCAGTTCCTGTCAGGAAATCTGGGAGGGATGGGCGCCGGAACCCCCGGCGAAGCAGGCTTCCCCAGACGGCCCCGCCTGCCCCATCGTGTGGGGGGCGAAGGGGGTCGCGAAGATGGGGCGAGCGAGGGGAGGAAGGGTAAGGTCGCGTCGGCGCGCGGACGATCTTTTGAGCGAGGGGAATCCCGGTTGAAAACTCCGGTCCGAACCGATTCGTTGCCCCGGGTGCGACGAGTGGGTACCCTGCCGCCAAGGTTTTCTTCAGGAGGGGGGAAGCCGGGGCGCCCGACGCTGCGAGGCGTGGCGGGGAGGTCCTCCGGCAAACGTGTGCAAGATCTGATGCGAGGCGACGGTCTGGAACGTCGTTCGTCCGCTCGGCATCCGTTCGCATCGCTGTCCTGACGAGGTCCGTTCCCACGAGCCCTTCCGACTGACTCTTCGCTCCTACCGCTCCTCTCATTTCTTCTTTTCGGATCCGTTTCCTGCGAGGCCTTCCATGTTTCTGTCCTGCTGGCTGACCTCCGTCCGGAATCTCTTTTCCTCGCGTCGGCTCCGGTCAGTCCGCCGTCCCGTGCGGCGGTGGCGGCAGTCCGACGCCCAGCAGCAGCTCGAGCAACTCGAGGCTCGGCAGGTGATGGCGTTCGACTTCGTGTCGGCCGCCGCCCATGTCGGCGCGTTCATCACCGAAGGAAGCATCCAGCACGAGGCTCCCCCGCAGATCACGCTCACCTTCAGCCCTGGCTCGAAGGTCGATGCGCAGACGATCGCCAGCGGGATCAGCGTCATTCGTGGCGGGAATGGCGTCCTCGGTGACAGTGACGACATCCTCGTCGCCCCCGGCAGCATCACTGTCGACGATCTCCCCAACCAAAATTCGGTTGTCATCCGCTTTGCCGAGACGCTTCCCGACGACGCCTACCGGATCCGGATCACGGGGGCCGGGACGGGGGGGCTGAAGACGGTGTCGCAGGGGTCGGGCATCCCATCGGAACGCTTCCGTGACGGCGGCACCTTCGAGCTCAACTTCCGGCTCGATCTCGGCGCCCAGGTGATGTCGATCGTGCCCCAGCCGGTGGCCCGCCCGAAGCTCATCACCTTCGGCACCGACATGACGCAGTATCGCGACGGCGACCTTCTCCAGGTCACGATCCGTGGCGGGAAGATGACCTTCGAGTTCGACACCGACGGCACGGTTGCCAGCGGCAATCGCACGGTGAGCCTCGGCGGAAAGACGGCCACCGACCTCGCCGCGGAGATCGGTGCGGCGATCACCTCCTCGGGTGTTTTCGGCACGGAGTTGGGGCAGGCCGCGACCAACGGCGCCCGGATCAATCTCCGTGGCAGCCAGTTCACGCCGATCGTGGCCTTCACCCGCTCCGGCGTCGTACCGGCGGTGTCGCCGGTCACGGTCGGGGATGGGGCCGCGCTTTTGCAGTCGGCCGACAAGGTCGTCGTCTACTTTAACGCCAACGACCCCCTCACCCAGTCGTCGGCGCAGAATCCGCGCAACTACCGGCTCATCGAGACCGATCCCGCCAACGGCGACGATGTCAGCGTGCAGGTTCCGGCGAGCGTCTCCTATGACGCTGTCAGCGGCACCTCGGTGCTGACCTTCGAAGCCGGAAAGGTGGCAGCCGACAAGCTCTACCGGCTCCAGGTCGGCAACTCGACCGACGAGAACAACCTCCTCGACAAGGCCGTCAACGTCGGCTCGGTGTTCACCGGCAACGGCTACTCCGTCCAGTCGTTTCTCGGCGACGGCACGGAACTGGCCAACGACGTCGATCTCTATCGTTTGAGCCTGACGGCGGCCGGCACGATCAGTGTCGCGATCACGCCCGACGCTTCGCTCGCGCCGCTCGTCCGCCTCTTCGACGCCTCCGGCAACGAGGTGGCCGTGAGCACCGCGGCGGCCGCGGGGACGGCCCGGACGGTGTCCTTCGTCGCCCCCGGCGCGGGGATGTTTTACGTCGGCATCTCGAGCGTCGGAAACGCCGCCTATAACCCGTCGACTGGCACCGGCGCCGACGGCGGGACGACGCGCGGCGGCTACAAACTCGCCCTCGACTCAACCGTCGCCGTTTCCACCTCCGACAACAATTCCAGCTTCGCCACCGCCACGGCGCTCGGCACGATCGGCCTGGCCGGGCAGTCGGTGGCGGGGTCGATCAATGTCCGCCCGACGATCGCCACGCCGGCCGGCAATCTCCTCTTCCCGAGTCAGCCAGGCACGACCGACGAGCCCGGCCACCGGGACATTCCGGTGGGGAATGGCCTCGAGTCCCACGGTATGCCCGATTCGTCGATCGATCCCGCCAGTCGGATGGCGGTCGTGCGCTACAACTTCCAAGATGTCTACGGCGTCGATCCCCAGGGCAATACGCTCTACAACGCGATCACCGAGGAGCAGAAGCAGCGGGCCCGCGAGATCTTCACCCTCTTCAGCATGAGCGCCGGGATCCGCTTCATCGAGACGGCCTCGTCCGGCATCACCATCGCCACCGGTGACATCCGGGCCCTCGATCCCAACGCCCCCACCGGCTCCATCGCCGGCATGGGGGGCCCGGGGGGCGTCGTGATGAACTCCGTCATCGACTGGGGACAGAGCGAGTACGGGGGATACTGGTACAGCGTCGCGATGCACGAGATCGGCCACGCCATCGGCTTGGGCCACGCCTACGACATCCCGTCGGTGATGGGAGCGGGAGAGTCGGCGCCGCCGACCGTGATCGGGGAGAACATCCTTCCCTACGACTACGACATCGTCCATCTCAACGTCCTCTACCCGAAGACCGGGTCGGACATC
>JBIIQL010000225.1:0-6189 GCA_044342095.1 Pirellulales bacterium | reverse complement strand
GGCGTCGAGGGCCGCGAGGATCCCTTCCGGGGCATTGAGCCAGACGTCGGCCGCCCCATCCTCGACCGCCGCGATGGCCGTCTCGACGTCGCCATGGAGGAACGAGGCGCTCGAAGGCCAGGGCGTTTCTCCGCCATTGGCCGGCCTTCCAGCTTTCACCACTCCATCGATGCGGGCGGCGATCGCTCCGGCCTCGGCACCGCTCATCGCCACGGTGAGCGGCGCCGGCGCGGCACGGGCCTCGAGATCGGTGACGGCGGTACGGACGCCGAGGGCACTCGAGAGGGCCACGAGCGGATAGGTGACCATCGGGAGGAGGAGCGTGACGAACAGCGTCCTCCGGTCGCGGACGAACTCCAGCAGGTCGCGCCGGGCGATCGCCACGGCCGCACCGAGCGCGGAGTTCACGGCGGCGTCGGGCGTGGAGGAAGGAGCGGTCATTCGGGCCGGGCCTCCCCGATCGCGGCGAAGAACGCCTCCTCGAGTCCGCCGGAGCGTCCCAGGAACGCCTCGCGCGTTCCCGCGGCGACCACCCGGCCACCATGGATGACGACGAACCGGTCGCAGCGGCCCTCGATCTCGTGGAGCCGGTGGCTGGAGAGGAGGATCGCCCGACCGTCGCTGCGGAGATCGGCGAGGAAGGCGAGCAGATCGCGGGCCCCGATGACATCGAGGGCGTTGGTCGGTTCGTCGAGGATCAAGCTCGGCGGGTCGTGGACGAGGGCCCGGCCGACACTGACGCGCTGCCGCTGCCCCGACGAGAGCCGGCCAGCGGGACGGTCGGCGCACCCGGCGAGATCGAGGACGTCGATGAGGCGGTCGACCCGGGCCGCGAGGGCGTCGCCGCGGAGGCCGTGGAGCGCGCCGAAGGAGTGGAGGATCTCGCGGGCCGAGAGCCGGTCGGGGACGCCGGTGGTAGCCGAGACATAGCCGAGCCGGCGGCGGGCCCCGACGGGGTCGGTGGCGACGTCGCAGCCCCCGACCCGGGCCGTGCCGGAGGTCGGCGTGAGGAGCGTGGCGAGCATCCGCAGGGTCGTCGTTTTGCCGGCGCCGTTGGCACCGAGGAGCCCGACCATCTCGCCGGAGTCGACCGTGAACGACACCCCGTCGACCGCCCGCACGATCTCCCCCGAGGAGGAACGGTAGTGTTTGACGAGATCCTGCACCTCGATCATGTCAGCTCTCCTCGCTCGGGGGGAACTGCCGCCATTCGAGGATCGCCACGGCGATGGAGAGAAACACGGCCGCGAGGATGAACACCGCGGTCACCTGGACCCACGGTGGGCCGTCGTCGATGAGCAGCTGGAGTTCGGGGGTGACCGACCGCCGCCAGTTCATCCAGCGGACCAGGAGCGTGTGGAGGCGGAGCGAGACGGTGAACTGATTGACCACCGCCGGGATCAGGCCGGCGAGGTATTCCACCACGAGGGCCACGCCGACGCTGGCGACGAGTGACCGCTTGGGAACGATCACCGCCGGGAGCGAAAACAGCGCCGCCCGGCCGATGCACGACAGGCCGACGAGCATCGCGAACGAGCCGAAGAGGCTCATGCCTCGGTCGATCACGCCGATCAGCAGCGCGAGGAGGAGGCCGGCGAGGGCCACCGTGCCGGTCCAGAGGACCGCGGCCAGCCACGTCCCCAGGAGGAGCGCCCGCCGGCCTCCGGGACGGACGGCGACATGGACCCAGGTGCCGCGTTCGAGCTCGTCGGCGACCGCCGGGGAGATCGTGACGAGCAGGCCGAGCATGCAGACCGCCTCGGGCACCAGCGCATAGAGGAGGATCGCCCCGAGATCGTGCTCGAGCGCGCCGCCCCGGGCCTTCGACGCCGCCAGGAGCACCGCGGAGGGGAAGAGAACACCGATCGCCGCCAGGCCGAGCCGAGGGGGCGTGAGGAGCCGGTCGATCTGGAAGCGGGCCACCGCCATGATGGCCGCGAGGGCGGGGAGCGGGGGCGACTCGCCCGGTTGCCGGTTTGCGCTGACGCTCGGGCCGGTCATGGCGTCACCCCACGGTGGATCTGGACGAGCCGACCGAAGATCCCCTCGAGCGACCGGTCGCCCGGGACGAGTTCCCGGACGAGGATCCCCTCGCCGATCGCCGCCTCCCCGATCCGCTCCGCCAGGAGTCGCGGGGCTCGCGTGTCGACGACGAAGGTGTCATGGCCGATGAACCGGACCGCTTCCGCCTCCGGGCATCCGCAGGCCAGCTCTGCTAGCCTCCGCGGCGCGGTCGAGACGACACGCACCTCCGAGGGGAGCGTGTCGATGAGTTGGCGGATCTCGTGGACGGTGCCGCTGGCCACCATTCGCCCACCGAGGATCACGGCCAGCCCCGCCTGGAGCGCTTCGACTTCGTGGAGGAGATGGCTGGCCACGAGCAGGCTCCGCGACCGCGCCCAGGTGCGCACGAGCGACACCAGCTCGTGGCGGGCGACCGGATCGAGGCCGTCGAACGGCTCGTCGAGGACGAGGAGATCGGGATCGTGGGCAATGGCGCCGGCGAGCTTGGCGCGTTGCCGCATGCCCTTCGACAAGGTCGACAGCGGCCTCCCGGCCGCCTCGCCGAGCCCCACCTGCTCGAGGGTGGTGTTGGCGCGCTTGAGCGCCGCGGCGGGGGAGAAGCCCGAGAGCTGGACGAGGTAGCTCACCCATTCCCGCGGTGTGGCGGAACGCTCCGTGAGATCGGAGGCTGGGCAGTAGCCGATCCGCCGCAGCACGCGGGCGTTGAAGAAGGGGCGCTCCCCGAAGACGCGAACCCGGCCGATCGAGGGACGGAGCTGTCCGGTGACGAGACCGAGGAACGTCGTCTTCCCGGCGCCGTTGGGGCCGAGGAGCCCGTAGGCGCCCGCGCCGAGCTCGACCGTGACATCGTTGACGCCGATGACGGAGCCGTAGAGCTTGGTGACGTGGGTCAGGGAGATCATGCGGGTGGGGCTTGCAGGAAGGCGCTTGCAGGGGATGCCGGCGGGAGGCGGATCAGGCGCGGGCGGGGGCGTCGACGCGCCACCAGAGGACGAGGGCCGAGACGATCGACACCAGTCCCAGCGAGAGCAGGGGAGGAAAGATCGCCTGAGAGCGACGCTCGATGCCGAACACCCAGGCCTGGATGACGCCGAGGGAATGATAGGGGGAGATCCAGGCCCAGCGGTCGATCGTGTCGTCGAGGCCGGTGGCCTTGGAGAGCCAGCGGAACTGTCGGGCGTCGAGCGGCCGGCCGGGTGGTGGCCCGCGCCCCTCGATGAGATCGGCGAGGGTCTCCCCGATCTCCCCCCCCGGCCCCCGCGGGACGTTGCGGCGGCGGGGCCGTCTGGGGGCATCCTCGACCGAGACTCCACCGTCGGACGCACTCGAGGGATCGTCAGTTTGAGCATTCGAGCCCGCGACGACCTCCGCCTGGGCCCGCTGCATCATGTCGGCGGTGGTCAGCGACGCGTGGGCGATCCAGCAGGCGGCCCAGGTGGCAAACCAGGCGAAACTCGCGATCCGGCTCTCGGCGGTGAGCGACGAATAGGCCAGCGCCATGAAGACCGTGGGTATGGCCAGTGCCAGGCTCGCAACGATGATCCGAACGGGCAGATCCCACGTCGTCACTGCCACCCAGATGCTCGGGCTCACCGCCACCCCCGCCACCCACAGGGCAAGCGCCGGCAGCATCGTGATCGAGGCGACGAGAAGGCCGAGGATGAGGAGCTTGCCGGCGACATACTCAAACTTCCCCACCGGGCGCGTGAAGTAGATCAGCCAGGCTTTCGCCCGCAGGTCGCGCGAGACCAGCGCCGGCGCCACCAGCCCCACCACGATCGCCAGGAGGATCGCCTGGGGGGAACGCATGAAGGCGAGCATGAGCCGCGACCAGACGGCCCGGCGTGTCCGGTTGGCCTCCTCTTCGCGGGTCTCGTGCCGATCGGCCGGGGGAGCGTCGGTCTGGCCGAGCGCGTCGGCGATCGCCCGTCCGAGGATCCCTACGCCATCGACATTGCGGCCGACGCGGGCCCGGTCCTGGATCGACCCGAGCCGTCCCTCGTCAATCGCCTGCTCGAAGACGAAGAAGCTCCCGGCGAACACCAAGGCCGGGCTCCAGGCGAAGAACACGGCCCGGCGTAGCCAGCGGCTCGTCCACGCCAGCTTGATGCCGGTGGCGGCGATCACGAGGATCGCGGCGAGCGAGCCGGAACGCTTCCCCTGCCAGGGGCGGTAGCCGACGTCATGAAGCGGCATGGAGAGACTCCGTCGGAGACGCCTGGGCGGCCTGGAGGGCCTCGAGAAACACCTCCTCGAACGGGCGGCACGACGCTTTGAGCGAGCTGACCCGGACGCCGAGTCGATGCACCTCCGCCCACATGCCGGCAAGCGCCTCGGGCGCGGAGAGCTGGAGGAGGATCACCCCCTCGTGCGCCTCATCCCCCGGTGCCACGGTCTCGACGGTGGCGGAGAAGCGGCCGGCCGCTCCGGTGGCGGAGGGAAAGAGATCGAGCGGTCGGGCACGTCGGGCGGGGATCCCGCGGGCGATGAGGCGACCGACGAGTTCGTCGACCGGCCCGGTGACTTCGAGTCGCTCCTCCGGGATCGCCGGCTGGGTCAACTCCCGGATCGATCCGGTCAACCGCACCCGGCCACCGGCGAGGACGATGACGCGCTCGCAGATCGACTGGACGTCGGGGAGGACGTGGGTGGAGACGAGGATCGTCTTGCCGTGGTCGCGGGCGAGCGTGGTGAGCCTGCCGAGCATCGCCCGCCGCTCGATCGGATCGAGGCCGTTGGTCGGCTCGTCGAGGATCACCATCCGCGGATCGTGGACGATCGCGGCAGCGAACGAGATTTTCTGTTTCATCCCCACCGAGAGCGTTTCCACCGCGCGGTAGCGCTCCTGGCCGGCGTCACACCAGTCGAGCACCTCGTGCGCCCGACGGAGCGACTCGATTCCGGGGATCCCGGAGAGTTGAGCCGCGTAGCGCACCATCTCCACTCCGGACAGCCCCGGCACGGAGCATTCGTCCTCCGGGACGACGCCGACATTCCGCCGCACGGCATGGGGCTCGCGGCGCGGATCGAGACCAAAGACGCGCACGCCCCCCTCGGCGAGGCGCACGAGGCCGAGGATCGCCTTCACGAGCGTGCTCTTGCCTGCGCCGTTGGGGCCGACGAGCCCGGTGATCCCCGGTTGGACGGTGAGCGACACGCGATCGAGCACGGTGCGTTGCCCGTACCGCTTGACGATCCCCGTGGCCTGCACCGGCTCTTCCACGGGCGACGATCGGCTCATGCGTGCTGGGTACCCGGGCGAAGTCGACTCGATCCCTGTGCTGCAACCATCCAGAGAGCCTCAGCCGTCCATCACTTCCGCTTCCTTGGCGCGGGCCAGGTCCGCCACCTTGGCTTCGTAGGTCTTGGTGAGCTCCTGCACCTCCTCCTTGGTGGAGTCGCAGTCGTCCTCGGTGAGGGTGCCGTCGGTTTTTTCGGTATCGGCTGCCTTGTTGGCGTCGCGGCGGACGTTTCGGATCGCCACCTTCGCCTCCTCGGCGAGCTCCTTGATCCGCGACGACATCTTCTTGCGGACGTCGGTCGACAGGGCGGGGATCGTGATCCGGATCACCCGACCGTCGCTCTGGGGATTGAAGCCGAGGTCGGAAGCCTGGATCGCCTTTTCGATGTCCTTGATCGTGCCGGGATCGAAAGGGCGGACGACGATCTGGTTCGGTTCAGGGGCGCCGACGCTGGCGAGGGCCTTGATCGGCGTCGGGGAGCCGTAGACCTCCACCCGGAGCGAATCGACCAAGCCGGGATTGGCCCGTCCCGTGCGGATGCCGGTGAGCTGGTGGCGGAACACGTCGACCGCCTTCTCCATGCGCTCCTCGGCGTCCAAAAGGATCTCGTCGACCGGCATGCGGGCACACTCCTTCGTGGGGCTGTCGTCGTCTCTTCGGGCAGGCCACCCTTGGCTCGTGGGGCGGAATTGTCCCTCTCCCGGGCCGACGTCACAATTCTCGCGGGGTGGGAGTTGGCACGCAAGCGGCTGGCGGCCCGCGGCCCCGAGGTTCCCGACTTTGATCCCCCGGCGTGACGTCCGTCCACCGCAGCGGGATTGCCGCCGTCCCTTCCCTCCCCCGAGGTTCACGTGCCCGTTCATCTCCCCCGCACCCAAGTCTCCCTCCGCAGCCTGGGCCTTCTCTTCCTGGTGGTCGTCGT
>JBIIQL010000224.1:0-6192 GCA_044342095.1 Pirellulales bacterium | reverse complement strand
CCAACTCGACGGCTCGTTGCGACCGAGAAGAAGCGATGCCTCGAGCGCCATGTCATCCACCGTCTGCCGCCCTTCACCGTCGACGTTGAGGGCCAACAGGGCGATCGCCTCGAGAAATTCCCGGTAGCTTCCCCCCTGTGCCATCTGTCCAGCCAACTGACGGCGTGCCCAGGCGACGGTCGGGGAATCCTTGGCCGACGAGCGTCCGACGATCCGCTTGAGTTCCTCGCGGGCCTGCTTGAGCCGCCCCCGCGCCAGATATTGCTCCACGAGCCGGCGGGCGGCGTCGAGATCGTCGCCGTCAGCCGCGACGGCCTCGCGGTACGCCGACTCGATCTGGTCCTCCTCCCCGAGCAAACCACCGGCAAACTCCTTGAATCGTGCCTTGGCCGGCTCGGCGAGCTCCGCCAGCCCGGCATCCCGCGTCGCCCTGGCCTCCGCGTCAAGCTTGCGGTCGACCTGAAGCCGGATCAGTCCCCGACGCGGGGCCTGATCCTGCGGGGCGATTTCGATCGCCTTCCGATAGGCCGCCTCCGCCTCGTCGGGCTTGCCGCAGCGAGCGAGGAGCGAGGCTTGCCAGTTGAGCTGCGCCGCGTTCTCCGGCTCCTGGGCCGTGAGGTTCGAACCGAGCCGGAGGGCCTCCTCTGTCTCGCCGTTGGCGGCGAGGTAGTCGGCGCGGATCCGGTCGACGGCCGGGCCGCCGAACGTCCCCAACGACGCGATCACCGGCGAGGCCTCACCGAATCGGCCCGCCGCCACGAGAAGGACGACAAGCCGACGCCGGGCCAGCGGCAGGCTCTCCCCCCGACGGATCGCACGACGGAGGTGACCGATCGCGGCGGCCGGATCCCCCTCGAGCTCGGTGATCGACGCCATGTGTCGCACCGGAGCCTCCCAGTCGGGACGCTGCGCCGCCGCATCCTCGAGAAGCTTCCGGGCTCCCCCGAGCGACTTCTTCTCGTCCTCGGTCAACGGTCCGGAGGCAGCGCCGCCCTCATCGACCCTGGCACCGCGAATGGCGACGATCGCCTTCACGGCCCGGGCGACCTGGCTGAGCGCTGTGTCGCTCCCGAACTGCTTCTCGATCAAGGCCGACTGGGCAGCGACTTCATCCGCATGATTGCGGTCGGCCGCGATGTCGACGAGCATCATCCGCACCTGCATGTCGTCGGGATCCTCCGCGAGGATCGCCTCGGCCACCTGCCGTGCAGCGGCGTCGGCTCCGCATCCGACCTGGAAAGCGAGCCATTGCCGCCGCGTCATCCGCGAGGCACTCGGCGGCAGCGCGAGGATCCGTCGCTGAAGATCCTCCGGGCGATTTCCCCATGCGTTCCGATTCGTCTTGGTGAGAAGGTCGATCGCGGCGCCGAGCAGGCCGGGGGTCGATCGCAGCGATTCCGGCGCCGCCTCGATGCGCGTCCACGCCTCGTCCCCACGATCGTTTCCGGCAAGCAGGGAAACAAGTTGGGCCAGCAGCGTCGCATCGTCGGGATGCGCAGCCACGGCCGCCTCCGAGGCCGCGATCGCCCCGGCGATATCCCCCTTGGCCGAAAGCACCTCGATGCGGACCAAGGCTGCGGATTGGGGCGGCAAGCCCCCTTCGGCGGAGATCGTCGCGACGAGCCCATCGACGGCCGTCCAATCGCGTTCGGCCTCCGGACGCCGCGCCTGCTTGGCGACCCGCATTCTCAGGAGCGTTCGCCAGATCTCCGGACGGGAGGTGAGGGATTCCGGGGGAATCGCCGCCGCCATCTGCTCGACGATCTCGATCGCCTCGTCCGGCTTGCCGGACTGTTCGAGCGCCGTCGCCTCGAGAAACTTTGCCAACTCCGAATCGGGTGCGGCGGCGGCCACACGGCGCCGGGCCTCCGCGGCCTTCTCCGTGTCGCCCAGCGCGTCGTGGCAACTCGCTATGGCGATGTCAGCACGGCTGTTGAAAGACGGATCGCCCGACATGACTTCTTTGACCCGCTCCCACGCTTTGAGCGCCTGCGACCACCGCCCCTCGGCCATCGCCACCGATGCCTCTCCGTAGACGATCGCCGGGGCGTCCCCGGGGAGGACCTTGCCTGCCTCGGCCAGGAGGGCGCGGACATCGTCCGTCCGTCCGGTGTCGGACAGGACGACGATCAATTCCGAGATCAACGGCTTGCTCGTTGGCATCACTTCGCGGCCTGCGGTCAGCACCTGGATCATGCCGGGGGTGTCACCGCGGACACGGGCGAGTTCGGCACGGGCCATGACCAGCGGTTCGGAAAGAGGGGCATCCTCGGGGATCGACGCGAGCACCGCCTCGGCCCGATCGGGCTTGCCCATGGCGAGCGCCACCGTGGCATCGATGAGAATCCCCTCCTCGTCGGCCGGATCGAGGGCCCTGGCCCGCGCGATCGCCGCCGCAGCCTCCTCGGGCTTCCCGTTCCGCCGACTCCAGCCCGCGAGCACCTTCCAGGCCCGCGGGGAATCGGGGAAGGCCTCCACCATCTTGCGGAGCACCTCCTCGGCCGCCTGAAGCCTTCCCTTCCCCTCCGACATGATCGCCGCGAGAAACACGAAGGCGTCGATGCGTTCGGGGGGCAGCGGTCGCCCCGGGATGGCCTGCGTCAGTTCGACGAGCGCATTCTCCACGTCCGCGGGCCTGCCGGCCTTGAGCGCTGCCTGGACGTAGAGCATCCCGATCCGACCGAACTGCTCAGGGTCTTTCTCGGCATCGGTCCGCCTGCGGAGCTCCGACGCGTGGTAGATCGCCGCCTCGGTCTCGTTCGCCTCGAGGAGAAGGATGACGAGTTTCTCGCGGAGTTCATTCTCTTCGGGATTCCTGGTGACGGCCGTGCGGAGCACTTCCTTCGTCAGCGCCCAGCGCTCGCGCGACCGGTCACCGGAGAAGGCACGCTCGGCGAGGATCCCGGCGAGTTGGAGGTGGCGCTGGTTGTCGGCCGGCCGGAGCATCAAGTATTTGAGGAGCGGGTCGATCGCCTCCGCCGGGTTTCCCTCGGCGACCTTCTCGTCCACCGTCGCCAGAAGCGCTGCGGCGTTGCGCCGCACCTGGAACTTGTGAAGGACGTAGATCCCCCCCACCGCCCCCGCGGTCAGGAGGAGAGCGAGGATCGCCATGCGGAAGTTGATGCGGCGGGCGGCCATGGGAGTCACCAAACGGGGGAAGGGACGCTCCGGGCAAACCGGAGCACGGCGGGCAGGGTGCGCGGAAAGGGACGTCTTCCGGAGCTTGGGCCTTCTCCGGAACTTGGGACTCGGCCTGAGAGAGGGACTTCCGCGGGAAGGATGTCCGGGAGGCGTCGGCGTCCGGTGGAACACGAAACCGGACGGGACCGCCACAGAAGGCGGCCTCGGGGAAAACCATCGACACCGACGATCAGGCTCGACAAAGCGGAGGGCATGGGATTCGAACCCACAATCCCTTTCGGGACATCTGATTTCGAGTCAGACCGCTGGCCAATTCGCTTACCCTCCAAACCGGCACTGACAATGTAGATCACGATCGGAGGGCGCTCAAGTTCGGCCCTCCATCCGGCACAACCGGCAGGCGTCGATCGGGTCCCCCCCTCCCAGCCCGCGTCCGCCCTCGAATCTCGAAGGGAAACGGCCAAGCGGTGATTTGACGCTGCCCACGGCGGAAGTAGTGTCAGGGCACCATGTTTGTCCACAAGGAACGGTTGGAATACGTGCTCGAGCCTGGGGACTACGTCTCCGCCGAGCAGCTGCGCACCGAGGTCGACAGGCTCTTTCTCCCCGCCTGGCACCCAGTGGCCTTGGTCGGCGACCTTCCCCGTGACGGCGACTTCATCACGCTGGAACTTCTCGGCAGGCCCCTCCTCCTCCGCCGACACAACGGCTCCCTTCACGCCTACCTCAACATCTGCTCCCACCGCCATTGCATGCTTACCGAGGCGGCGAGAGGCCACTCCCCGAAGCTCGTCTGCCAGTACCACGGCTGGGAGTATCAAGCGAGCGGAAAGATCGACAAGGTTCCTGACGGCGGCTGCTTCAAACCTTTTGATCGGGAGAACGCCGCGCTGCGAGTGTTCCCGGTCGAGACGTGCGGTGAACTCGTCTTCGTCCGCCTCACCGCCGACGGGCCCGACCTGCGGAGTGCGCTCGGCGACTGGTACGAGCGGATCACCGCCGCCTTCGCTCCCCCGTACCGCTGCAACTGGCGCTACGACAAGGCCTTCGACTGCAACTGGAAGATCCCGGTCGAGAACACCGTGGAGACCTACCATCTCCCCCTCGTTCATCCGACGACGCTCGGTGGCTTCGGCCTCATCCCCGAGGAGGCCCAGAGCCATTGGCTCGAGGACCGTTCGACGACGCTCGTCTTCGATCTCGGGAAGGAGAGCGAGCCGGTCAAGAAGCAGCGGCAGGTCGTCGGCTGGCTCGGCGGCGGCACGACCACCGACCAGTACGTTCACCATCACGTCTTTCCGAATCTCGTCTTCACCTTCTCCGACCTGTTCACCTACTGCCAGGTCTACTGGCCTACCGGCCCGACCACGTCGCGGACCATGGCCTGGATGTTCAGCCTCGACGGCACCAAGCGGAGCCCGTTTGCACGGGTAATCGCCCGGCTGACGGCACGGCACGGCGTGAAGGCCAATACCGCGATTCAAAACGAGGACGCCAGCGTGTTCGCCGCCCAGCAGAAGGGGATCACCGCCACACCGTTCCGCGGGTGCATCGGCACACGGGAGGAGCGGATCTGGTGTTTCCACGAGTACCTCAAACGGGCCTGTTCCTGACGGACCGCCGACGCCGTCTGCTCCACCCGCTTCCCGCTCCAGGCGCTCCAGCCTGCTCACCTCGGCGCCCCACGTCCGTCGCCCGCTGCGGATGATCAGGCGCCGGCAGCAACGCCGGCCTCTCGCCGTCCAGCATTCGAACGCGGAGTGACGCCCGCGCGAGGCGCGTCCTCCGCAAGCAGCATCGTGAGCAGCGCCGAAGCACCGCGTCGTGCGGCCGGGTCGCAAGCCTCGGTCGACACCGCCCCCTGGGCGATCATCGCCGCGGCACTCCCGACACCGCCGAGGAGGGTCTCGAGCGTGCCGGCGGCCAGATGGATCACCGGAGCGGCGCTCGTCGGCAGGCCGACGTGGAGCGATACCGGCCGGCCCGCCTCACAACGCACGGTCCACTGCCCTCCCCCGCCCCCGGCCGCCGACAGGCCGACGAGGTCTCCACCAGCCGGAGCCTCCCACGATGCGACACCGAGGCGCCGCTCGAGCAGCCCCCGAGCCGTGACCGTTCGCGCGGCCCGCCCTGGGGGTGGCCATCGGAAACGGTTCGCGATCGCGAACCGGCAGAGCCGCCGGATCGTCTCGTCGTCGAGTTCGGGCGAAGGAAGGTCGGGCACGGCAGCGGTGCACCAGGTACTGTCGAACCGAGGATCGTCGCTCCAATAGGCCCGGTAGACGTGCATCTGATCCTCGAACAGCCGGGCGAGCATGGCGGGGTCGAAGCCGGCAGCCCCCTTCGCCGGGCCGGCGGCGGCGCGGGCCGCGGCGAGCTCGGCTGCCATCTCCACGACGAGCTCCTCGAACACCCGGCACAGCCGGCTCACCGGCGTCGGTCGCGTCGACGTGATGTGATAGGTTCGTCCGTGGAGCGACGGATCGCCGATGATCCGCGTCATCACCGCCGACACCCAGTCCACCGGCACGAGATTCTTCACTTCGTCGCCGGTCATCCCCAGGACATCGAGGAGCGACCCGGGCTCGAGCGATGCCTGGAGAAACGCCTCGACGAAGGGCTGGACGATCCGCAGCGGCTTGTAGAAGCCGTGAAAGGTGTTCGTGAACCCCGCCACGAGATCGCCGACGATGATGCTCGGCCGGTGGACCGTGCAGACGTCGAGAAACGGCGCTGAAACCGCCGCCTTCTCCGACTCGATCTTGCTCCGCTCGTAGTCGTTGCCGGGCGTCTGGCCGACGTCGAGTTCGGTCTCGAGGATCCGCCCCCGCCGCGTGCCGCAAACATAGGCGCTCGAGACGTGGTGGTAGCGACGGATGCCGAGATCGCGGCACAGGGCGAGAACGTTGGTCGTGCCGTTGACGTTGCTGTTCCAGGGCTCGCCGTCGCTCTCCCGCATCTGGAACGACAGGCTCGCGGCGGAGTGGACCACCTCGTCGACGTTTCGCCCCACCCAGGCCGTGGCCGCCGCTTCGAGACCGAGGCCCGGGG
>JBIIQL010000223.1:0-6211 GCA_044342095.1 Pirellulales bacterium | reverse complement strand
GCTGTTCACGGTGCCAGCCCGGAAGCTCCACCGCTCGCCGAAACTCGCGCACGAGCAGAACGCGCTCGTCGAAACCCTCGCCATCGGCTGCCATGCCATCGACCGGGGAGCGCCGACGAGTGCCGAGACGGTGCTCGTCATCGGGGCCGGGCCGATCGGGCTCTCGGCGGTCGAGTTTGCCAAGCTCTCGGGGGCGAGGGTGATCGTCATCGATCGGGTGGCATCGCGGCTGGCTTTCGTGCGCGAGCGGATGGGGATCGCCGACACGCTCCTTGCCACCGGGGGCGCCTCCGATCTCGACGCCGTCCGCGAGCTCACCGACGGCCGGTTCTGCGAGGTGGTCGTCGACGCCACCGGGAGCAACGCCAGCATGGGAGAGGCCCTTGCCTTCTGCGCCTTCGGCGGCCGGCTCGTGTTCGTGGGAATCACCCAGGCGGAGGTCTCGTTTCCCCATGCGCCGGTGATGCACCGCCGCGAGCTTTCGATCCTCGCTAGCCGCAACGCCCTCTCCCGCGACTTCACCCGGATCATCGGCCTGATCGAGGAGGAGCGGATCAACACCGCCCCTTGGATCACCCACCGGATCCCGTTTGCCGACACAATTCGAATCTTCCCTACGCTCCTCGAGCCGACCAGCGGCGTCATCAAGGCGGTCATCGAGATGCCGGAATGACTGTCATCCGGCTTTCGGGTCGGGCGGAGGGAGGAATCCTGCCAGTCGCGCATGGCGCACGGCCTGCTCGCGTGAGTTGGCATGGAGCTTGGCATAGATCTTGCGCACGTGGGCATGAACGGTGTGGGCGCTGATGGCGAGCTTCTCGGCGACCGCCGCGTAGGACGATCCGCGGGCCAGGAGCGCGAGGATCTCCGCCTCCCGGTCGGTGAGCGGCTGCGGCGCCTCGGCGGAGATCTCCGCCCTGAAAACCTCGACGAGGTGCCGCGCGACGATCGGGCTCATCGGCGAACGTCCTGCGATCGCATCGGCGGCAGCCGTGGCGAGCTCGGCCCCCGTGCTTCCCTTGAGGACGTAGCCGGTGGCGCCGGCATGGAGCGCCGCGAACAGGGCAGGCCTTCCGTCGTGGACGGTGTGGACGATGGTCCGCACACCTGGGTTCGCGTGCGCGAGATGGCGGATCAGCTCGACGCCGGACTTGCCCGGAAGCTCCAGGTCGACGAGCAAGACGTCGATCCCTTCCCATACGGCGTCGGCCAGGGCGTCCTCCGCCGAGGGCCACTGGCCGACGAGCCGGAGCGTCGGTTGGCGATGGAGCGCCGCCGAGAGCGCGGCGAAGGCGTCGAAATCGTCCTCGACGAAGGCAATGCGGATCATTGGAAGGAGTTCGGGTGTGTATCCGGTGGAACGGACGAGGGTGTGTCGACGAAGGCGAGCGGTAGCGGCACGGCGAAGCAGACGACGGTGCCTTGCCGTCTCCGGATCGACCATTGACCGCCGAGCGCGGCGCAGCGGAAGCGCATGCTCGCCAGGCCACGGCCGCCGTCTGTCCTCGAGGGGCCTCCCTCCGCGTCGAGGCCATGGCCGTCGTCGCTCACCCGGATGCCGATGCCCCAGGGCAGAAAACGGATGACGACGCGGGCCCGCGTCGCGGAGCCGTGGCGGCGGACGTTGGCGATCGCCTCCCGGACGCCCCTGGCCAGCGAGAGCGCCCCGTGCGGTGCCGTGATCGTCTCCTCCGGCACTTGGCCGCTCACCTGCCACTCGAGTGCGAGCCCGCCCGCCCTGCCGCGGGCACCACGCTCGAGATCGTAGAGCCAGTCGGCCCAGCGCAGATCACCGGAATCGAGAACGTTCATGAGCTGCCGCAGCTCCCGCTGTCCCTCCGCGGCAAGGTGCTCGATCCGGCCCAGCACTTCGGTGGCCTCCGGGCTTCCCGTGTCGCGCACGAGCCCCGCCAAGTGGACGAGGCTTCCGGTGGTGCCCCCCAGCCCGTCATGGAGGTCGCGGACGAGCTGCTGCCGTTCGGCGGCGCGGAGCGCTTCCTCCGCCCGGAGGCGGGCGGCATGGCTCTCGGTTGCGGCGAGCAGGTGGCGCTGGATCACCATGAGGATCGCACCGAACGTCCAAGCGATCGACCACGCGATCGCCATCAGGAAGGCGAACGTCGCCGGGGTGCGGGTATCGAACAATCCAGCCGGGCGATCGACCGAAAGCATGCCGACAGCGCGGACGATGTTGGTCATGCCCATGACCATCGAGGCCGCCCCGGTGAATCGCGCGGAGAGCAGGATCGCGGGATTCGTCTCGCGGAGAAGCTCCCGCGCGGCGAGGAAGTGCCACAAGGCGCGCACGGCGGCGCCGCAGACGACGCGCGGGCCCAGGATGTCGTCGACGAACAGAAACCAGAGCGTCACGGCCGTAAGTGCCACGGTGGCCGCGATCGCGAGCGTGGGGCGCCAGAGACGGTGCTGGAAGGCGGCGGCCCCGGCATGGAAGGCCATCACGGCGGCGGTCGCATCGAGGGTGGACAGGAGGATGGTCCAGGGTGAGGGTGGCAGCCAGGGCCGCGCCGCGATCTCGAGGTAATTGAACGCGTACACCGCGGCGCTGACGATCCACCAACCGAGGCCCGGCATTCCCGGCGAGAGCCGTCGGAGCACGATCAGGGCCACCAGTTGCGTCGCGCAGACCAGCGACGTGACGAAGGCGAGCGTGGCAGGGTCGAGCGTCATGTCGTTGACCCTTCGCAAGTCCTGCCGTCTCGTCTTCCGGGAATCCCACGGAAGGAGGGAGATCTCGCCTGAGGCATACCAGTATTCGATTCGCTCGATGGCCACTCAATAGCCCGAGGCGTAGCCCGCCGCAAAAAAGCGGGGTTGACGCTTGAAGGCTCGAAAAACACCGGTACCGTGCACCGACTCATCGTTCTCCATTCCCCGCTCAAAAGATGCGTCCCATGCCTCGGTCGTCACGCCCGGCGTCGTTGGGAATCGTCGGTCTCCTCGTCGTCGGGCTCGGGTCGCTGCGCCCGGCAGCTGCCCAGACGACCGTCTATACCGGGCCGTTCTCGGGCACGATCGCCGCCGGGGCGACGGCGCGCCTCGACGACGGCGCGAGCGTGTCGGGCAACGTCGCCAACAGCGGGACGCTCCAGTTCAACATGTCCGGCTCTTCGGCCGTCGCCAACAACGCCATCATCTCCGGCACGGGCGTCGTGCGGATGACCGGCTCGGGCACGGTGTCGAGCCTCTTCGACGCCCAGACCTACACCGGCCGCACGCTGCTTGAAAACGGCACGCTGCTCATCAACTACAACGATCGCATCGGCAACACCTCGAGCGGCGTGACGTTCGACGGCGGCCGGCTGCGGATCACGAACTCGGGCGTGAGTTCCACCTTCTCGACGGCCCGGGCGATGTCGCTCCTCTCGGCGGGCACGATCGACACCTCGTCGCTCGCCAACGGCAGCTACGACCAGCCGGCCTTCACCGGAGTCGTCTCGGGCACCGGCGCGCTCACGCTCGCCGCCCACGGCCTCGGCGACGGAGCGTCCGACGCCTACTTGCGTTTCGGCGGCGTGAGCACCTACACCGGCACGACGACGATCACCAGCGGCATGGTCTACGCGTCGAACACAGCGGCCTTCGGCACCTCCACCGTCGTCCTCGACGGCGGCGGCCTGGTCGCCCCCAATGCCGTCACGGTGAACAACGCCATCGTCGTGTCCGGCACGGCCAACTCCCTACGGGCATGGACCGGCGACACGATGAACCTCGGCGGCTCGATCAGTGGCGCCGGCGGCCTTCTGAAGACCGACAACGGCACCGTGAATCTCAACGCCGCGAATACCTACACCGGCGGCACGCGGATCGTGGCCGGCACGCTCAATCTGGGCCACTACTCGGCCCTGGCCGGCACCACGCTCGACATGGCGTCGGGCGACACCGGCAGCATCGGCTTCACCGTCGCCCAGACGGGCACCTACCAGATCGGGGCCCTGTTGGGCAGTAGAAACATCAACATTGGCGGTAACACGCTCGAGATCGGCCGCAACGGCTCGGGTGCTGAATACGCTGGCGTGATCAGCGGCGCCGGGGGAGTGATCTTCGCCGGCCCGTCCGACGCGGCGATCCGCGGGGCGAACACCTACTCGGGCGGCACGGAGCTGGCCGGGGGCGTGCTCTCCCTCCAAGGCACTGGAAAGTTGATTCCAGGCACGATCAGCTTCACTGGTGGAACGCTCCGCTACAACGCAGCCGGTTCTGAGTACGACTACTCATCGCAGTTCAGCACCGCCGCCGGGCAGAACTACGCGATCGACACCAACGGCTACGACGTCACGTACGCCACACGGCTGCAGTCCAGCGGTGGATCGCTCACGAAACTGGGGGCTGGTGTTCTCAATTTGGCCGGTACCGAGGTGGCCCAGAACTTCGTCGTGCTAGTGCTGGATTTCACGACCAACGTCTCGGGAGGCCGCCTGCAGGGTACGGGCGGAAGTGGCTACCTGTCGATTGGACATAGCGGCACCGGCACGCTCAACGTCACCGGTGGCAGCGTCACGAACACTCGAGGCTATCTGGGCGATAACGCCGGCAGCTTCGGCACCGCGACGGTGTCGAGCGGCACGTGGGCGAACAGCAGCGAACTGTTTGTGGGACGTGGCGGCACTGGCACGCTCAACGTCACGGGCGGTAGCGTCACCAATACATATTGCTATCTGGGCTATTATAACACCAGCGCTGGCACCGCGACGGTGTCGAGCGGCACGTGGGCCAATAGTGATGACTTGTTTGTTGGCCATTATAGCGGCGGCCCCGGCACGCTCAATGTCACGGGTGGCAGCGTCACGAACAGGAATGGCTCTCTGGGCTACAACGTCGGCAGCGTCGGCACCGCCACGGTGTCGAGCGGCACATGGGCCAACAGTGGCGACCTGACTGTGGGCAATGGCGGCACCGCGACGCTGACGATGTCCGGTGGTCTCGTGTCGGTCGGCGGCACGCTCACGCGGGGAACAAACGGCACCATCAACCTCGACGCGGGGGGCACGCTCCAGATCGGGACCGGCGGCGCAGGGGGCGTGCTGGGCGTGTCGACGCTCACGAACAACGGCACGCTTATCTTCAATCGCTCCAATGCCTCGACCTACTCCGGCATCATCAGCGGCTCTGGAGCGGTCACGAAGCTGGGGGCCGGCACGCTCACACTCTCCGGCAACAACACCTACACCGGGCCGACTGTGGTGACCGGGGGTGTACTTGCACTTCAGGGTGCTGGCGACATCGCTGCATCGTCGGGGGTTGATCTGGCCTCCGGAGCGGCTTTGGTGGTCGGGTCGGCCAGTGGCGATCGCACGCTCCAGATGCTCACCGGCTCAGCCGGGTCGTTCGTCGATGTGGGCTCCCGCACGCTCACGGTCGGCAATGCCTCGTCGGGCGCGTTTGCGGGCGGGATCATCGGCAGTGGCGGCGGCGTCACCAAGGCCGGCTCGGGTTCGCTGACGCTCTCCGGCTCGAATTCCTTCACCGGCCAGACGACCGTCTCGGCCGGCACGCTCGTCCTCGACAGCGGCAACGCGCTGGCCCCGACCGCGGCCGTCGTCGTCAACTCCGGCGCCACGCTCCAGGCCAATCAGCCGATCCGCATCGGCTACCTCGACAGCTCCGGCACGGTGATCGGCGGCGGCAATCTGTCGTCGACGCTCACGGTCACCCGCTCGGGCAACATCGGCGGCATCGCCAACGGCTCCGACAGCCAGGGGACGTTCGCGGCCGGCGTCGTCAAGCTCGGCACCGGCACGAGCACCGTAAGCTCGCCCAACACCTACACCGGCCTCACGTGGGTCCGCGAAGGCACGCTGGCCGTCGGGACGGCCAATCCCTTCGCGGCGGCGAGCAGCCTCACGGTCGACAGCGGGGCGATCTACTCAAACGCGATCGGCTCGACGACGGTCACCGATGTCATGGTCAACGGGTCGATCCTTTCCAGTGGCGGCCTGTTGACGGCGACCGGGATCCTCGACGGCTCCGGGGCGATCACCGGTGATGTGCTCACGACGGGTGAGTTCCGGGGGAGCCAGACGATCACCGGCGACGTCGAGGTGCGGGGAATCCACGCCCCGGGCAACTCCCCGGGCATCCAGACGATCACCGGCAACCTCGCCTACACCTCCGGCGGCTCGGGGCCGAGCGTGGTCTGGGAGCTCGCCGAGAACCTCACTTCCAACTCCAATGTGACGGTGTTCGATCAGGT
>JBIIQL010000222.1:0-6219 GCA_044342095.1 Pirellulales bacterium | reverse complement strand
GCCTTCGTGACGCGAAACTGGCTCGAGAACCGGCATTCGAAGCAGACGCACCCCTTCACGCCATGCTTCGTCGCCGCGGCGACGATGTCACGAACCTCGCCGGGGGAGTTCGCCATCGGCTTCTCGAGGATGATGTGCTTGCCGGCGGCCGCGGCAGCCACCGCCTGATCCCGGTGCTCGCTCGGATAGCTCGTGATGTCGACGACGTCGATCTCCTTGTCGGCGAGGAGATCCTCGAGCCGACGGTAGGCCTTCATCGGCCGGCCATGTTTGGCGGAGAGTTCGGCGGCATCGAGGGGCCGCGACGAGCAGACCGCGGTCACCTGCCCCTGCCGGGTGGCGTTGATGGCGTCGATGTGCGCCGTCGCCGCCCATCCGTAGCCGATCACGCCGACATTCCGCGTCTTCATCAAAGCCCCCCTCGGCTGGGCCCGAAGGCCGCCGATCAAACGTCCCCACTCACGTCACGCGGCCGCGCGTGACATCCCCAACGATCCCCGTCGCACCCCATCGATCCCAGCCAGCTCCCCGGCCAGGCCGGTAACGCCGACGCCCGGCTCAGCCGTGGTGGAGCACGAAGCCCTCGATCGCCTCGTATTCGGGCAACCCGAGCCGGTCGTAGGTTTGGGCCGTCGCCCGGTTGCGGTCTTCCGCCCGTTGCCAAAACTCACGCGGGTCGGTGGCACCGGGAAACAAGGCACGGTCCTTCTGGCTTTCATGCTTGAAGATCGCCAGTCGCTTGCGGCGGACCTCGTCTGGCGAGAGGGGCACCGCCATGTCGATCTCGTGCGGCTCCCATTCCTGCCAGGCGCCACGGTAGAGCCAGAACTCGCAATCCTTGGCCCACGGACGGCCCTCGAGTTGCTTCATCGCGGCGGTCACCGAGGCAAGGCAGACCCGGTGCGTGCCGTGGGGATCCGAGAGATCGCCGGCAGCGTAGATCTGGTGCGGCTGAACCTCCTCGAGAAGACGGCAGGTGATCGCCACGTCCTCCGGACCGATCGGCTTCTTCCGCACCCGCCCCGTCTCGTAGAAGGGAAGGTCGAGAAAGTGGATCCGCTCATCGGCGACCCCCGAAAGCCGGGCAGCGGCTCTCGCTTCCGTCCGCCGAATGAGCCCCTTCACCGCCTGCAGTTCGGGGATATCAACCGCACCGGCCGGCTTCTCCCGGATGAACGCCCGGATCCGATCCACGACCGACGACACCCCTTCCGAGCAGGTCACGCTCGTGCCGGCAAAGGCACGGATGAACTCCTCGACGAACTCCGCATGTCGCTCCGCGGCCCCGTCCCAGACGGCGATGTTGCCGCTGGTTTGATAGGCCACGTGAACATGGTGCCCCTGCTCGCAGAGCCGGATGAACGTCCCCCCCATGCTGATGACGTCATCGTCGGGGTGGGGACTGAAGACCACGATCCGCTTCGGGAACGGATCGTCGCCGGGGAGTGTCGGCGTGCCCGACGAGCGAACGACGCCAGTCCACTTCGCGGCCGCGCGTTGGGAAAACCGCTGACGCCGCGGCCTGCCCGGCTTGCCCCCTGGCCAACCGGAGATCGTGTCCTGCATCGAACGAAAAACATCGATGTTGATGTCGTAAGCACGGCCGCAGGTCGAGAGGAGGTCCTGGAGACCGTGCTCGTTGTAGTCCTCGTCCGTGAGCTTGAGGATCGGCTTTTGGAGGGTGGTCGCCAGCCAGATCACGGCCTTCCGCACGAGCCCCTCGGTCCATTCCATCCCCAGCAGATCGAGCGGCCCGACGAGCCACGGGGAGACGAATCGGGTCAGCCCGGCCGCCGCCGCGCGATCGAGGACGAACCGGGCGTCGGGATGCTGCTGGAGGGCGCTGGCAGAAACCTGGCTTGAGGGCGCCTGTTCGACGGCCTTGGCGACGACCGGCGCCTTGTGCTCACCAAAGGCGAGAAGGATCACGCGACGGGCGTCGAGGATCGATCCGACCCCCATCGTGATCGCCTGACGGGGCACATTCCACTCGCCGAAGAAATCACTGGCCGCGTCGGCCCGCGTGACATGATCGAGCGTGATCAACCGCGTCCGGCTCTCCGGGGGGCTCCCCGGCTCGTTGAAGCCGATGTGGCCGGTGCGGCCGATGCCGAGGATCTGCAGGTCGATCCCACCGGCCGCCCGAATCGCCTCCTCGTACTTCTCGCAGGCGGCAAAAACATCCTGCCGGGAAAGCGTGCCGTCGGGAATGTGGATCGACTCGTTCGGAATGTCGAGATGGTCGAAGAGATGCTCGCGCATGAAGCGGCAATAGCTCTGCAGCGCGCCCGGATCCATCGGCCAGTATTCGTCGAGATTGAAGGTCACGACGGTGGCGAACGACACCCCTTCCTCGCGATGGAGACGGATCAGCTCGTCATAGACGCCAACCGGCGTGCTCCCGGTGGCCAGGCCGAGGACCGTCGTCCGCCCGGCTGAGGCACGGGTCTGGACGAGCTCGGCGATCTCCCGGGCAACGGCGCGACTTGCGTCGCCCGGCTGCTCGTAGACCGTCACTGGCAACCGCTCGATGGGGCTCCCGTGCTGATGCGTCGCCTGCGGAAGCGGCCCACGGTAGATCGGGAGCGACGAGAAGGCGACGGGATTTTTGCCGGCTGGCCCACGCGGGGCCACAGGGTGGGTCGTCATGATGGTCTCTCGGTCGATCCCAGCTCGCTCCCATCTCACCAGCGGAAACGAGCAGCGGAACTCGGCGGGCGTGTCCGTTCAGATGAGCTTGGTCTTGCCAGGCACGGCGATCGGCTGCGGAGGAAGGGCGGGACCGAACTCCCACGACGGCGGAGCGAGATCCTCCTTCGACTCCCACACCTGATCCCACGTGACATCCTGGCCGGTGTAGGCGCTCATCCGCGCCATGATCGCCATCGCGGTGCTGTTGGTCATCCGCACGCCGTCGTTGATCGGCTTGCCGGAACGGATGGCAGCGAAGAGTTCGTCATGCTCCTGCTGGTACATGTCGTTCTTCTTCGCCTCGCTGGTCCAGACCTTGCCGTCGGTGACGATCTCGTGCCTGTCCTGAAATCCGCTCACGGACGCGTAGCCGTTGGCCCCCATGATGTAGTCGCTGTTGTCATTGACGCAGTTGGGGAAGTGGCGGCACATGTGGAAACCACGACTGCCGTCGGCATATTCGAAGGTGGCGCCGAAGTGGTCGTAGATGTTGTTGCCGAGGGGGACATCGGGGCGCACCTCTCGGCCACCGGTGCAGACGACGCGGACCGGAGGAACATCCTTCATGGCCCAGGCGATCTTGTCGATCGAATGGACCGCCTGCTCGGCGATGTGGTCGCCGGAAAGCCAGGTGTAGTACTGCCAATTCCGGATGTAGTACTCGAGGTCGCTCCACCCCGGCTGCCTGGGCACCTCGCCGCGGAACCCGGCGGCGTTGTAGGTCGTGTAGACGGCGCGGACCGGACCGATGGCTCCGTAATGAATGCGGTCGAAGATGTCGCGTTCGCGGGCCGAATAGCGCCAGCAGAATCCGGCCACGAGGTTGATCGCCTTCTCGGTGGCGAGCTTCACCGTTTCGCGGATGCTCCTCAGCCCCGCCGAATCGACCGCCATCGGCTTCTCGCAGAAAATCTGCTTCCCGGCCTCGACGGCCGCCTTGAGGTGGAAGGGACGGAAAGCAGGGGGGGAGGCGAGGAGGACGACATCGCAGGCCTCGATGAGTTGCTTGTAGCCATCGAGCCCGGTGAAACGGCGGTCGGCGGAGACGTCGAAGCGCTGCGCCCAGGTCGGATCGGTGGCCGCCTTCTCTTCGACGACGCGCTGAAGGATCCCGGCCCCGCTCTCGGCCCGGTCGGGGAAGGCGTCGGCGATCGACCAGAGGACGACCCCCGGATCGGCCGACATCGCCTGCGAGGCGGCGCCCGACCCACGGCCACCGCAGCCGACGAGCCCGACCTTGAGGCGGTCGCTGCCGCCGGCGTTGGCCCCACGGGCCACCGACACCGAAAGTGCAGCCGCAGCGGCCGATCCGGCAGCGACAAACCCGCGGCGCGATACGCCGCCCGGGGCCTTCGCGTCGGCAGTCGACGATGGGGAATTGGTGGAAGCGGAACGGTTGGAACGCGTGGCCATGAGACCCTCCCTTGATTCGAAGCTCCACAAGGCTACTTTGCCCGGGAAGGCCGCGTCAACCGCCGCACGGGGCTGCGCCGAACCATCCAGGGAGCCGCTGATGTCCGTTGATTCCTTGCCCGATCGCCCGCGAGCGCTCGCGCTCATGGCCCATCCGGACGACATCGAGTTCGTCGCCGCCGGCACCCTCCTCCTCCTCGCCGAAGCCGGATGGGAGATCGACTATTGCAACATCGCCAACGGCGACTGCGGCAGCATGGTCACCGACCGGGCCGAGACGGCGCGGATCCGCGCCCGTGAGGCACGCGATGCCGCCGCGATCCTCGGCGCCACGTTCCACGACAGCGTCTCGAGCGACCTGATGATCTTCTATGACGAGCGCCACCTGCGGCGGGTGGCGAGCATCGTCCGAGCGGCGCGGCCGCGGATCGTCCTCACGCACTTCCCCGACGACTACATGGAAGACCACATGAACGCCTGCCGGCTCGCGGTCACCGCGGCGTTCGTCAAGGCGATGCCGAACTTCACCACCGAGCCCCCCCTCGCCCCGGTGCCCGGAGACGTGTTCGTCTACCACGCCATGCCGCACGGCCAGTGCGACGGCCTCCGCCGCCCCGTCACGCCGGAGTTCACCGTCGACACGACGAGCGTCCAGCCCCGCAAGCGCGCGGCCCTCGCGGCCCACGCCAGCCAGAAAGCCTGGCTCGACTCGACGCAGGGCATGGACAGCTACCTCGACACCTGCGACGAGGTGTCGCGCCGCGTGGGAAGCCGGTGGGGGGGCTGCGACCATGCCGAGGGCTGGACGCGCCACCTCCACCTCGGCCTCTCCGCCCACGAGGCCGACCCGCTCACCGAAGCCCTTGCCGGCAAGGTGACCTTTCAGCGACGCTGACTTCCTGCCGGATCGATCCAAGAACTCCACGACACAAAGACACCGCCGCCACTTCCCCACCATTCAGAGGACCACGCCCATGACCATGTCACGTCAGCCGAGCCGGGTCGCCCCCGAGTGGTGGGACTACACGACGCTCCCCTCTGAATTGATCCGCGAAGCGGCGGCACTCTCGATGCGCGACATGGAGCGGCTCTCGCGCCCCGGCTTCCGCGTCGTCTTCTACGACACACTCGAAGACTTCTATCTCGCCGAGGCGCTTGAATACATCGAGGCCTGGCGGCAGGCGAAGGCCGACGATCCGGTGGGGATCTGCGGGCCGATCGGCCCGACCGAGCAACTGCCACTCGTGGCCAGGCTCGTCAACGCGCTCGACCTCGACCTCCGCCACGCGCACTTCTGGGGCATGGACGAATGGGTCGAGGATGGCGTCGCCGTCCCCGTCACCCATCCGCTCTCCTTCGAGCGCGCCGACCGCGAGCTCTGCTTCGACCGGATCCGTCCGGAGCTCCGCATGCCGGAAGCGAACCTCCACTTCCCCAAGGCCGACGTCGCCGCCTACGTCGCCAGTTGGAACACGGCACGCTGCGCCGTGATGCAGGGAGGCCAGGGGGACATCAAGCACTGGGCCTTCAACGATCCGCTCCGCCGCACCGGTCTCCACACCGATGCCCCGCCGACACCGGAGGAATACCGCAGCCTCGGCACGCGCGTCGTCGAGCTCCATCCGATCACACTCGCCCAGAATGCCCGTACCAGCGGCGGCGGCAACATCACGATGGTGCCCAAACAGGCCGTCACCGTCGGCCCCAAGGAGACCTGGCGGGCGGAGAAAGTCTCGATCTGGCACGCCGGCACGCACGACAACCCGCTCGGCCAGCGGTTGACGGCGCTGATGATCTCGAAGCGTTTCGTCGACGCGAGCACGCCGATGTCGCTCCTCGCCGACCACCCCAACGTGCAATTCAACTACTACCGCGGCGGCCTCGGCAGCTGCGCCGTGGAAATGCACTGACTTTACGGGGATGAAGCCATCCATGGCCTTCATCCCCTGGGGGTGCGCCGCCGCATCCTTGCGGCGGAGCGCCGTCGCGTGACGGATGAAGCCATCCATGGCCTTCATCCCCGTCCAAACCGCGCTCTAGCGAGGGGCTGCCCGTACCCCGGGAGCCGGCCTCGCCGGCAAGCGCAGCCCGGAGGGCGAAAGCGCAGGCGGCGCG